>JAKONS010000038.1 GCA_022701845.1 Burkholderiaceae bacterium | reverse complement strand
TGCGACCTGGTGGTCGCGGTCGACGCGCCGGGGCGCGAACTGCAGGCGATCGGCGGCAACGTGCTGCAGTCGGTCACGCTGCGCCGGCTCGCGCTGCAGCCGGCAGCCGACGCGGATGCGGGCGGCCCGCCGCTGCTGTCGGCGCGCTACCGCGAGCAGGCCTCCTCGCCCGACGCCGGCCTGAACGACCAGCCCTGGACGCTGCTAATGCAGCTGCGCTGAGCCGCCGCTTGCACCGGCGCCGCCGTGCCACAGCGCCAGCAGCCGCCGGGCGTTGACCTGGCCCTGGTCGCGGTAGTTGGTGTTGAAGGTGGCGTGCACCGTGCCCGCGGCGGCCTCCAGCCGGCGCAGCGGGCCCAGCAGGGCGGCCAGTTCGTCGTCGCGGTAGACATACTGGAAGCGGCCTGAAGACACGTCCGCCGCACCGTTCCAGGCCGCCGCGTTGCGCCCGTGCAGCCGCACGATCGCCAGGCCCGGCCGGGTGGCCTCCCATACCGCCGGCACCGTGTTGTCGAAGGCGCCCTGCGGCGCATCCACCACCACATGCACCGCGCCCAGCGCCCGCAGCAGCGCCAGCGTGCGCGGCGCCTGGGCGCCCGCGAACCAGCTGCGGTGGCGGAACTCGAAGGCCACCACCGCGCCGGCCATCATGTCGGCGCAATGCTCCAGATGGCGCTCCACCGCCGGGCCGGGCCGCACCGCCGGCGAGAACTGGAACAGCACCGCGCCCAGCCGGCCGGCGGCCTGCAGCGGGTGCAACGCCGAGCGAAAACGCCACCACAGCTCCTGCCGCACATCGCCCGGCAGGCCGCGCCAGCGCGGCGCTGCACCGGCGCCGCCGGCATCCACCTCTCCCCGCAGGTCGCGTGGCAGCGCCTGCAGCGGTATCGCATGGCCGGTGAAAGCGCGAAACGCCTTCACGTCGAAGACGAAGCCCTCGGGCGTGCGCTCGGCCCAGCGCTGCGCGTTCTGCGCCGTCGGCAGGCGGTAGAAGCCGGAATCGACCTCGGCCAGGCCGAACTGCGAGGCATAGAAGCGCAGCCGGTCCTCGGCGGTGCGGGCCTGCGGCGGATAGAAACGACCGCAGGCCAGCAGGGTGGGATCGGTCCAGGAGGCGGAGCCGGCGAGCAGGGTCACGGTCGGGGGGCGGTGGCTGCGGAAGGTCGGAGATGGTAGCGGCGACGCCACCCGGCGCCGGCTACCGGACCACCCGCCTGTAACATTCGATTCATCCGCAGCTCCCGTGTTTCACCCATGAAGGCGACCGATCTCATCCTCGACCGATTCCCCTCGCTGAGCCCGCAGCTGCAGGTGGCGGCGCGCTTCGTGGTGGACCATCCCAACGAGGTCGTGATCGGCTCGATGCGCACCCTGGCCGAGCGCGCCCAGGCCCAGCCCGCGACCTTCGTGCGGCTGGCGCAGCAGCTGGGCTATGCCGGCTGGGCCGAGCTGAAGTCGGCCTTCGCGGCCGACATGGGCCTGCATGCGGAAGGCTACGGCCAACGCGCCCGCTCGCTGGCCAGCCGCGGCCCGAAGCGCGAGCTGCTCGGCGAGATGTTCGACGTGCTGCACCGCAACCTGGACGACACCCTGGCCCATGCGGCGCCGGTGCTGCCGCAGGTGGCCGCGCTGCTGCAGGAGGCCGCCACGGTGCATGTGTCCGGCTTTCGCGCCAGCTCGCCGGTCGCCTATGCGCTGTTCTACGGCTACCGGCTGTTCCGCGCCAGCGTGCAGCTGATCGACGGCCAGCACGGCGGCCTGGAAATGCAGATGCGCGCCATCGCCCCCGGCGATGCGCTGGTGGTGGTGAGCTTCGCGCCCTATTCGCATGAGGCGCTGGCGGTGGCCGCCGCCGGCCGGGCGGCCGGCGCGCGGGTAGTGGCCATCACCGACAGCAGCGCCTCGCCGCTGGCGCTGCAGGCCGACCAGACAGTGACGTTCGCAGTCGAGAGCCCCTCCTTCTTCCCGTCGGTGGCCGCCGGAGTGGCGGTGGTGGAGGCGTTGCTGGAACTGCTGGTCGCTGCGGGCGGCGACGGCACCGCGCGCGACATCGACCGCACCGAGCAGGGGCTGTTCGACTCCGGCGCCTATCTGCGCCATCCGGCCCGACGCGTGCCGCCCAAGGGCTGAACCGTGCCGTGAACCCGCGGCGTGCGACGCCATCGCCGCCACCCGTACTGCACGACGTCCGCCATGATTCATTTGTTGCATTGCGCTGTGAAATAGATATATTCGTTTCATCCACACGAATCCACCGGAATCCACCCGCCATGCACGACCATCCGATCACCCGCCGCTCCGGCCTGGCCCTGGCCGCCGTCTTCGGCCTCTTCGGCCACCGCGCCGCCATGGCGCAGGCACGGCCGATCCGCGTGATCGTGCCCTCGGCCGCGGGCGCCACGCCCGACACCATCATGCGGTTGCTCACCCAGCAGATCACCCGCGACAACGGCACCGCCTTCGTCATCGACAACAAGCCCGGCGCCGGCGGCATCCTGGGCATGACCGACCTGGTACGCCAGCCGGCCGACGGCCTCACCGTCGCCTATGTCAACAACGTCACGCTGGCGATCAACCGCAGCACCTTCGTCAAGCTTCCCTACGAACCGGACAAACTCACCCCGGTCGGCCTGCTGATCAAGGTCGCCAACGTGATCGTGGTGAACACCGCGCTGCCGGTGCAGAACCTGCAACAGCTGGTCGACTACGCCCGCGCCCACCCCGACAAGCTGGCCTACGCGTCGCCCGGCCAGGGCACCTCCGGCCATCTGTGCGGCGAACTGCTGGCGATGAAGACCGGCGTGCAGATCCGGCACATCCCCTACCGTGGCAGCCCGCAGGCCCTGACCGACCTGCTGGGCGGCCAGTTCGACATGCTGATCGACAACCTGCCCAACGTGCTGCCCTATATCCGCCAGGGCAAGCTGCGCGCCATCGCGGTCACCAGCCTGGCGCGCAACGCCTCGCTGCCCGAGGTGCCCACCGTGGCCGAGTCGGGCTACCCCGGCTTCGAAGGCGTGGCCTGGGGCGGCGTGGCGATGCCGCCCGGCGCGCCGGAAAAGGCCGCGCGCGAACTCAACGCGGCTTTCCAGAAGGCGCTGGCCAGCGCCGAGGCGCAGCGCTATTTCCGCGAATCCGGCACCGACGTCGTCGCCAGCGCCGACCCATCGGCGCTCGGCCGCTATGCCGAGACCGAAACCGTCAAGTGGGCCGCCGTGGTGAAGCAGGCCGGCATCCAGCCGCAATGAGTGCGCCGGCATCGTCGACATGGCCCGGGCGCCGGCCGCGGGTGGCCGTCGCCGGCTTCCATATCGAGTCGGTCAGCTTCCTGCCGCAGGCCGCCACCCTGGCCGATTTCGAGGCGGTGGCGGTGCGCGGCCCGACCATCGTCGATTCGCTGCGCGGCACGCAGACGGTGATGGGCGGCTTCATCGCGGTGTGCGAGCGCGAGGGCGTGGAGATGCTGCCGGTGGTGCAGACCGCGCTCGGCGCCATCGGCCCGGCCACCGACGAGGCGGTGGATTTCTATCGCCGCGAGATCGCCGACGCGGTCGCCGCCCAGGCCGACGCGCTCGACGGCGTGCTGCTGTTCCTGCACGGCGCCGCCTGGGCGCCGTCGCATGCCGACCCGGAGGCGGACTTCATCGACGCGGTGCGCGCTGCCCTCGGCCCGCACAAGCCGCTCGTGGTGGCGCTGGACTACCACGGCAACATCGATGCCCGCACGCTGCAGGGCGCCACCGCCGCCTTCGCCTACCGTCTCTCCCCGCATACCGACGCCGGTCGTACCGGCGAACGCGCGGCCGACTGCATGGTGCGCACCCTGCGCGGCGAGATCGCACCGGTCTGGGCGATCGCCAAACCGCGCGTGCTGGTGCCCAGCATCTTCAGCGCCACCGCGCTGCATCCGCTGGCCGACATCGTGGCCGAGAGCCGCGCCATCGAGGCCGCTGCCGGCGGCTACACCGACATCAGCGTGATGGCCGGTTTTTCCTATGGCGACGCACACAACACCGGCTTCTCGGTGCTGTGCGTGACCGATGCCGACCGGCCGCGCGCCCAGGCCGCCTGCGACCGGTTGTCCGGCCGCATCCACGACTGCCGGCATGCGCTGTACGCGCCGCTGAAGCTCTACGACACCGCCGGCGCGCTCGACCATGCCGTCGCGCGCATCGCCGCCCGCGAGGGCACCGGCCCCGGCAAGCCCTTCGTGCTGCTGGAGCATGCCGACCGGATGAACGATTCGACCTACCTGCTGCGCGCGGTGCTGGAGCGCCGCCTGCGTCGGGTGGCCGTGCCCTTCCTGTGGGATGCGGACGCAGCGCGGCAGGCCGCTGCCGCCGGGGCGGGCGCGCTTGTGTCGCTGCGCCTGGGCGGCCACAGCTCCGACAAGGCCGGCGGCACCCTGGCGGTCGATGCGCGAGTGGTCTGGGCCGGCCCGAAAAGCTACCGCGTCTCGGGCGCCTACATGCGCGGCATGCCGGTCGACCTGGGGCTGAGTGCATTGCTGGATATCGACGGCGTCTCGGTGAGCGTGGTGAGCAGCTTCGCCTTCGCGGTGGACGGCGACTGCTTCAGCGTGTTCGGCCTCGACATCGCCGATTTCGACATCGTGGTGCTGCGCTCGAAGACCCATTTCCGCGCCTTCTACGAGAGCGCCGCCGAAGAGATCCTGATCGTCGACACGCCCGACTACGGCATCGCCGACGTGATGCGCCAGCCCTACCGCCGGCTCGACCGCAGCCGCCACTTTCCCTTCAACGAGAGCGCGCACCCCGACGCGCACCGCACTCCGGAGACACCATGAGCGCCATCATCCATCGCAGTTTCCAGTCCACCCCGGTGGTGGCCGCCGGCGCCGCCGGCATCCGCATCTTCGACCGGCAGGGCAAGGCCTATATCGACGCCTGCGGCGGCGCCGCGGTGTCGTGCCTGGGCCATGCCCATCCCGACGTGCTGGCCGCCCTGCATGCGCAGATCGACACGCTGGCCTATGCTCACACCGGCTTCTTCACCAGCGAGGTGGCCGAGGAGCTGGCCGACCACCTGGTGGCGCACGCGCCCGCGGGGCTGGACCATGTGTATTTCGTCTCCGGCGGCTCGGAGGCGGTGGAGGCCGCGCTGAAGCTGGCGCGGCAGTATTTCGTCGAGATCGGCCAGCCGCAGCGCACCCTGTTCGTGGCGCGCCGGCAGAGCTACCACGGCAACACGCTGGGCGCCCTCGCGGTCGGCGGCAACGAATGGCGACGCCGGCAGTTCGCGCCGCTGCTGATGGATGTCGGCCGGGTCGCGCCCTGCTACGAATACCGCGACCGGCGCGCCGACGAGAGCCAGGACGACTACACCGCCCGCTTGCTGGCGGAGATCGACGCCGAGTTCCGGTCGCTGGGGCCGGACCGGGTGATCGCCTTCGTGGCCGAAACCGTGGTCGGCGCCACCGCTGGCGCGGTGCCGCCCACGCCGGGCTACCTGCGCGGGGTGCGCGCGCTGTGCGACCGCTACGGCATCCTGTTCATCGCCGACGAGGTGATGTGCGGCATGGGCCGCACCGGCAGCCTGCACGCGGTGGAGCAGGAAGGCGTGGTGCCCGACATGATGACCATCGCCAAGGGCCTGGGCGGCGGCTACCAGCCGATCGGCGCGGTGCTGGTGGCGGGGAAGCTGGTGGACCCGATCCGCCAGGGCAGCGGCCTGTTCCAGCACGGCCACACCTACCTGGGCCATCCGGCCGCGGCGGCCGCCGCGCTGGCGGTGCAGCGGGTGATCCAGCGCGACGGCCTGCTGGCGCAGGTGCGGGCGCGCGGCGACTACCTGCGCCGTGCGCTCGACGCCCGGCTGGGCGGCCATCCGCATGTCGGCGACATCCGCGGCCGCGGGCTGTTCGTCGGCATCGAGCTGGTGCGCGACCGCGACACCAAGGCCACCTTCGACCCGGAGTTGCGGCTGCATGCCCGCATCAAGCAGAACGCGATGGCCGACGGCGTGCTGGTGTACCCGATGGGCGGCACCGTCGATGGCAGGAACGGCGACCACATCCTGGTGGCGCCGCCCTTCATCGTGACCGAGGCCGACATCGACGAGATCGTCGATCGCCTGGCCGCCGCCATCGAACGCACGGTGCCCGCCGTGGCCACCGCCTGATGGGCCCCGACCGCCTGCCGCCGCTGCCGCCCGCGCAGTGGACGGACGCGCAGCGCAGCGAGGCCGAAGCCGTGATCGCCGGGCCGCGCGGCGCGCTGATATCGCCCTTCGTGCCGCTGCTGCGCAGCCCGGAGCTGATGGGCCATGCGCAACGCATGGGCGAATACCTGCGCTACCGCAGCGCGATCGGCCTGCGGCTGTCCGAGTTCGCCATCCTCCTGACCGCGCGACTCTGGTCGCAGCCGGTGGAATGGGCGATACACGCACCGATCGCCGAGCGCGAAGGCATCTCGCCCGCGGCCATCGAGGCGATCCGCCAAGGCCGCCGGCCGACCGGCCTGCGCCAGGACGAAGCCCTGGTGCACGACTTCTGCACCGAGCTGCAGCAGAACCGGTCGGTGTGCGACAGCACCTGGAACGCGGCGGTGGCGGCGTTCGGCGAGGCCGGGGTGATGGACCTGGTCGGAGTGGTGGGCTACTACAGCTATCTGTCGATGGTGATGAACGTGGCGCGCACCGCGGTACCGGCCTCCGGCGCCGCGCCACTGGAGCCGCTGGCGGGCTGATTCGGGGGCGAGGAACTCTGGACGGATATACAGTACGGGGCTCCACCCCGCACGCCATGCCCACTCCACTTTCCGCCGCCGCCGCGGCCGCTTTCGACGCCCTCAACGACCGCCAGCGCGAGGCAGTCTGGTTCGGCCTGGGCGACGGCGCCGACCCGGCGCTCCCGGGCGGCGGGCCGCTGCTGGTGGTGGCCGGCGCGGGCTCCGGCAAGACGATGACGCTGGCGCACCGGGTGGCCAACCTGGTGCTGCACGGTGCCGATCCGCAGCGCATCCTGCTGCTCACCTTCTCGCGCCGCGCCGCGGTCGAGATGGAGCGCCGGGTGGGCGCGGTGCTGCAGAAGGTGCTAGGCACCGCGGCCAGCGGCGCGGCGGCGCCGTCGCTGCCCTGGGCCGGCACCTTTCACGGCATCGGCGCGCGGCTGCTGCGGCTGCATGCGCAGGCGATCGGGCTGGAGGAGAACTTCACCATCCACGACCGGGGCGACGCGGAAGACCTGATGGGAATCGTGCGGCACCAGCTCGACCTGTCTTCCACCACCAAGCGGTTCCCGATGAAGGGCACCTGCCTGGGCATCTACTCGCGCTGCGTCAACACCCGGGCGCCGCTGGCCGAGGTGCTGCGCACCGCGTATCCGTGGTGCGCCGAATGGGAGGCCGAACTCAGGAAACTGTTCGGCGCCTATGTGGAGGCCAAGCAGCAGCAGAACACGGTCGACTACGACGACCTGCTGCTGTTCTGGGCCGACATGGCCGCCGACCCCGGCCTGGGCGCGCTGCTGGGCGAGCGCTTCGACCATGTGCTGGTGGACGAATACCAGGACACCAACCGGCTGCAGGCCGCCATCCTGCTCGGCATCAAGCCCGACGGCCGCGGGCTCACCGTCGTGGGCGACGACGCGCAGTCGATCTATTCGTTTCGCGGCGCCACGGTGCGCAACATCCTCGACTTCCCGGCGCAGTTCGAGCCGCCCGCCACCGTCGTCGCGCTGGAGCGCAACTACCGCTCCACCCAGCCGATCCTGCAGGTGAGCAACGCGGTCATCGGCCGCGCCGCCGAGCGCCATGCCAAGCGCCTCTGGACCGACAAGGCCTCCACCCGCCGCAGCGAGCTCGTCGTCGTGCCCGACGAGATGCAGCAGGCGCGCTGGGTGGCCGAGCGCACCCTGGCGCTGCGCGAAGGCGGGCTGCGGCTGACCGCGCAGGCCGTGCTGTTCCGCACCGCCAGCCACAGCGCGGCGGTCGAGCTGGAGCTGGCGCGGCGCAACATTCCCTTCGTCAAGTTCGGCGGCCTGAAATTCCTCGAAGCCGCCCATGTGAAGGACCTGCTGGCGGTGCTGCGTTTCGTGCAGAACCCGCGCAGCCGGCTGGCGGGTTTCCGGGTGCTGCAGCTGCTGCCGGGCCTGGGCGCGGCCACCGCCGGCCGCCTGCTCGACGCGATGCAGGACAGCCCCGATCCGGCCGCCGCGCTGGCCGCCTTCGTGCCGCGGCCGGCGCTGGCGGGCGACTGGCAGGCCTTCGCCGCGCTCTACGCCGGTTTGCGCGATGCGCAGCAGGCGTCGTGGCCGGGCGATGCGGAGCGGGCGCTGGCCTGGTACCTACCGCATCTGGAGCGGCTGCACGAAGACGCCGCCACCCGCCGCGCCGACCTGGAGCAGCTGGTGCGGCTGGCGGCGGGCCACGGCTCGCGCGAGCGCTTCCTGGCCGAGCTCACGCTGGATCCGCCGGAATCCACCAGCGACCGCTCGGGCGTGCCGCTGCTCGACGAGGATTACCTGATCCTGTCGACCATCCACTCGGCCAAGGGCCAGGAATGGACATCGGTGTCGGTGCTCAACGTGGTCGACGGCTGCATTCCGTCGGACATGGCCACCGGCAACAGCGCCGACATCGAGGAAGAGCGCCGCCTGCTCTACGTGGCCATGACCCGCGCCCGCGAGCATCTGCACCTGCTGGTGCCGCACCGCTTCTACGTCACCCAGCAGGCCCGCGCCGGCGACCGCCATATGTACGCGGCGCGCAGCCGCTTCATCGAGGAGCGCGACGTGCTGGATTTCGACCAGGTGTTCTGGCCGCCGCCACCGCCCCACGCCGCCCCGCCCCGGCCGGCGCCGCGCATGGAGACCGGCGTGCGCGAGCGTTCGCGGGCGGCATGGAACTGACGACGCCCGCCGCGCTGCTGCGCATCGAGCCCCAGGGCTGGGTGGTGGAGGTGCCGGCCGGCGTCACCCTGCTGGCCGCGGCGGAAGCCGCCGGCGTGGTGCTGCCGAGCTCCTGCCGCAACGGCACCTGCCGCGCCTGCATCTGCCCGATGACCGCCGGCGAGGTGGTCTACGCCATCCCCTGGCCCGGCCTCAGCCGCGAGGAGAAACAGGAAGGCCAGGTGCTGCCCTGCGTGGCGCATGCCCGGGGCGACGTGGTGCTGA
>JAKONS010000036.1 GCA_022701845.1 Burkholderiaceae bacterium | reverse complement strand
GCGTTCAGGTCCTCGTCGATGGCTTCGCGGTTGAGTTCCAGCTTGCCCAGGCCGACGCCCATCGCGTGGTAGGCCAGCACGCTGTAGCCCATCGCCACGCCCATGTTGCGCAGCACGGTGGAGTCGGTCAGGTCGCGCTGCCAGCGGCTCACCGGCAGCTTCTCGGCCAGGTGGCGCAGCAGGGCGTTGGCCAGGCCCAGGTTGCCTTCGGCGTTCTCGAAGTCGATCGGGTTGACCTTGTGCGGCATGGTCGAGGAGCCGATCTCGCCGGCCTTCAGCCGCTGCTTGAAATAGCCCAGGCTGATGTAGCCCCAGATGTCGCGCGCCCAGTCGATCAGGATGGTGTTGGTGCGGGCGACGGCGTCGAACAGCTCGGCCATGTAGTCGTGCGGCTCGATCTGGATGCTGTAGGGCTGGAAGGTGACGCCCAGGCCCAGCGGTTCGGGCGTCTCGACCACGCGGCGGGCGAAGGCTTCCCAGTCGAAATCGGGCCAGGCGGCGATGTGGGCGTTGTAGTTGCCCACCGCGCCGTTCATCTTGGCCATCAGCTTGACCGCGGCGATGCGCTCGCGCGCCGCCACCAGGCGCACCACCACGTTGGCGATCTCCTTGCCGACGGTGGTCGGGCTGGCGGTCTGGCCGTGGGTGCGCGCCAGCAGGGCGACGTCGGCGTATTGGTGCGCCATGGCGCGCAACGTGCCGATGATGCCGTCGAGAGCGGGCAGGATCACCGTCTCGCGTGCCGCGCGCAGCTGCAGCGCGTGGCTGGTGTTGTTGATGTCTTCGCTGGTGCAGGCGAAATGGACGAATTCGGACGCGGCCTGCAGCTCGGGCCGGGCCTCGAACTTGGACTTGATCCAGTATTCGACGGCCTTCACGTCGTGGTTGGTGACTTTCTCGATGTCCTTGATGGCGATGGCGTCGGCGTCCGAGAAGTTCTTCACCAGCCCCAGCAGATAGGTGCGTGCGCCGGGCGACAGCGGCTTGAACTCGTCGAAACCGGCATCGGACAGGGCGATGAACCAGGCGATCTCGACCTGGACACGGCGGTGCATGAAGCCGTGTTCGCTCATCAGCGGGCGCAGGGCGGCCAGCCGGCCGGCATAGCGGCCGTCGAGGGGAGACAGGGCGGAAATCGCGAAAGTGGCGGCGGCGGAAACAGGGGTCGGGCTCATGTGAGCGATTGTAGGTTGGCGTATCCAACTGGCTCGAAAGCACGGCCTCGCCGATAGAATCGCCCCCTATGAAACTGATCGGATCCCTGTCCAGCCCCTACGTCCGCAAGGTACGCGTCGTCATGGCGGAGAAGAAGCTGGATTACCAATTCGTTCCGGAAAACCCCTGGAACGCCGATACCGCGGTAACGGCGTCCAATCCGCTGGGCAAGGTGCCCTGTCTGGCGATGGAGGGCGGCGAAGCGGTGTTCGATTCGCGGGTGATCGTCGAATACCTCGACACCCTGTCGCCGGTCGGCAAGCTGATCCCCAGCTCGGGCCGCGAGCGCGCCGAAGTCAAGACCTGGGAGGCGCTGGCCGACGGCGTCACCGACGCGGGCGTGCTGGCCCGGCTGGAAGCCGGCGGTTTCGCCGGCCGCGCGGAAACCGAGCGCTCGCAGGCCTGGATCGACCGTCAGTTCGACAAGATGAACGCCGGCATCAAGGCGATGTCGCAGGGCCTGGGCGAGAAGCCGTTCTGCAGCGGTGTGCATTTCAGCCTGTCCGACGTGGCGGTGGGCTGCTGCCTGGGCTGGCTGGAATTCCGTTTCCCGCAGATCGCCTGGCGTGCCGAATATCCCAACCTGGGCCGGTTGATGGACAAGCTGGCCCAGCGCCAGAGCTTCGCCGACAGCAAGCCGGGCTGAAGCGAGCGGTCTACGCGGCCGCCCCCCGAGCGGCTGCGGCGCGCGCTCCTAAAGCAGCCAGCACATGGCTTCCTGGCGGACCGCGACGCCGTGCCCACGGATCGTGGCTTTGCCGCTGGCACTGCGATGGTGGCACCGGCGCGTTGGCCCTATATGGCTGGCATCTCAAAGTTCCTCTGCTCGAGCGCCGCGCGCTGGACACCTCGCGACCTCCCTGGTCAGCGGTGCGGAATACAAAATTGCTGCGAAGCGCCCCGACGCGAAGGAGGGAGGGAGGGAGGAGGAGAAGAGTCGCCTCGGGATTGCAGCCGGACCACAGGGATCCGGAAGACTTCGCAGCAAAAAAACGGGTGGTCGGGCGTTGCCCCGTCCATGGGCAATCTGAGGGCCGGCCGCAACCGATGGTTCCCATTTACCGGGGTCGAAGCGTAAGCCTTTGTAATGGGATCAATCGATTGCATACCCCGGTAATACGCCGTCCGCAGCGGTTTGGATTCAGCGCGCGGCCAACTGGCGTTCGAGCGCCTGCACGAAACCCCGGTCGTCCGGCGAGGTCATGCTGCTGTACGCGGCGACCGGGCGCCCGTCGCGGCCGATCAGGTACTTGTAGAAATTCCACAGCGGCGCCTTGCCGGTCTGCGCGGCGAGTTCGCGGAACAGCGGATTGGCGTCGGCGCCGCGCACCGCGGTCTTGGTGAACATCGGGAATTTCACGCCGAAGGTGTTCTCGCAGAAGTCGGCGATCTCCCGGTTGCTGCCCGACTCCTGGGAGAAGTCGTTCGACGGAAAGCCCAGCACCACCAGGCCCCGGTCGCGGTAGCGGCCGTACAGCGCTTCCAGCCCTTTGTATTGCGGCGTGAATCCGCAGAAGCTGGCGGTGTTGACGATCAGCAGCACCTTGCCGGCGTACTGGCAGAGCTCCTGCGGCTTTTCGTCCTGCAGCCGCAAAAAAGTTTTCTGCAGCAGGGCGGGGCAGCCCGGTGTGGCTGCGCCGGCGGTGGCGCCAAGCGAGACGCCCGAGGCGAGCGCGATGCCCTGCAGCACGGTTCTGCGCATGGTCCGGAAGGGGTCGAGGGGGTCTGTTCGGGCCATGGCGGTTCGCTTTTTAAGGGGTTATGTCCTTGGACACCTTGCCGTTTTTAACGGATTGCGCGTGGATCGCCGCTTAAAATTTGGTTTGCGTCCCGGCAACTAGGTCCTTCATGCTGTATCCCGAACTTTTCAAACAACTCGAATCCGTCCGCTGGGACATGGACCGGGACATTCCCTGGGACAAATTCGACGGCACGCTGTTGTCGGACGAACAGGCGCAGACGGTCAAGATGAACGCCATCACCGAGTGGGCCGCCTTGCCCGCCACGGAGATGTTCCTGCGCGACAACCGCCACGACAGCGACTTCTCGGCGTTCATGTCGATCTGGTTCTTCGAAGAGCAGAAGCATTCGCTGGTGCTGATGGAGTACCTGCGCCGTTTCCGCCCCGAATTCGTGCCGACCGAGCAGGAACTGCACGAAGTGCGTTTCGACTTCGACCCGGCGCCGCCGCTGGAAACCCTCATGCTGCATTTCTGCGGTGAGATCCGGCTGAACCACTGGTACCGCCGTGCCGCCGAATGGCATTCCGAGCCGGTCATCCGCCACATCTACACCACGCTCAGCCAGGACGAGGCCCGCCACGGCGGCGCCTACCTGCGCTACATGAAGCGGGCCATCGCCAAGTTCGGCGACGAGGCCAAGGGCGCGTTCACCAAGGTCGGCGTGCTGATGGCCAGCGCCCGCCGCACCGCGCAGGCGCTGCACCCCACCAACCTGCATGTGAACAAGGCCCTGTTCCCGAACGACACGGTGCAGAGCCGCATGCCCAACCCCGAGTGGCTGGAGCACTGGCTCGACAAGCAGATCGTGTTCGACGCCGTCTGGGAGACCAAGGTGGGCGAGCGCATCCTGCACAACCTCAGCCTGCTGATGGACCGCAGTTTCAAGACGGTGCAGGAGCTCAACCGCTACCGCAAGGAACTGGCGGCTTCGCTG
Organism: Burkholderiaceae bacterium; assembly: GCA_022701845.1. The sequence goes on along the minus strand of JAKONS010000036.1, from coordinate 7,048 downwards.
GCCGCCGCCAATCCGGCGGCCACCACCCCGGCGGTCCTGCCCGCTGCCTGAGTCGTTTCTCGGCGCCGGCAGCCGCCGGTCCCCATCAAAAAAGCGCCGTCGACCGGCGCTTTTTTTTCGGCTCAGACCATGCCCAGCATGCGGTCGAGCGCCAGCTGCAGCTTCACCTCGCGCTGCGGCATGCTGGCGGTGATCTTGAAAGCCGCCAGGGTGGTGTCGCGCACCACGATCTCGCCGATCGGCATGCCCTGCCGGTTGAGCACCGCGGCCACCCGCGGCGTGGTGCCGGTGCGGCCGCGGCGCAGCACCACGCCCACCTCGTTGCTGGCCAGCCGCACGAACGACCCCGGCGGATAGACCCCCATCGAGGTGATGAGCGCCGAGCCGGCCTCGTCGACCCGGTGGTCGTCGTCGAAATAGCTGGCGCGCATCGCCATCGCCGCCGGCATGGCCCAGCGCGACACCCGGGGCGACAGCCGCGCCGCGAAGATGTCGGCGCGCTCGATCAGCCGCGCCACCCGCTCGCCGGGCGTCATGTCGGCCAGCCGGCCGGAGGGCGGCTCGTGGTGGCGGCGTACCGCCTCCAGCCAGACCGGGTCGTCCACGCCGAGCCGCTGCAGCATGTCGGCGCCGCTGCTGGCGTGCATCGAGATCAGGGCCATCTGCGCCTCGCTCGGGCGCTCGGGCTGCTGCGCGAGGTCGTCCTGCAGTTCGGTCATGGCGACGTTCATGGTGAGCGCGGCCAGGCCGACGGTGTCGACCAGGGCGTCGTCCCACTGCAGCATGTCGCGCGCGGCCAGGCTGCAGATCACGCAGACCAGCATCGCGTGCGTGGCGCTGTAGAGGGCGACCTCGCGCGAGGCGAGATGGATGAGTGCGAACAGCGTGGCGTCGGGCAGGCGCCGTGCGTGGCCGGCGAGCTCGGCATGCAGGCGCGCCACCTTGGCCAGGAAATCGGGCGCGTCCGGATGCTTGAGCAGCTGGGTGGAGCGCAGCTGCAGCTCGTGCCAGTCGGGCGGGCCCACGCGCGGCGTTTCCGCCGGGGCGGGGACCTTGACCGCCATCCGGGTGGAGGCGATCTCGCCGATCGTCTTCTGGTCGCGCACCAGCGATTCGAGCTGGTCCATGTAGGCGCGGCCCTGCTCGGGGGCCTCGTCGATGTCGATGCACAGCGTGCCGGCGCGGTTGATCAGGAACTGCAGCTGGTTGGGCGTGGACACCACCAGGCCGCGCCGGGCCAGCAGGGCGCCGTCGGTGGTGCGCAGGGCGAACTGCAGCGGTACGCCCAGCTTGATGGATTCGGGACGAAGCGGGATCAGGTTCATGCGGATCGCGTGGGATGACGGCCGTCGGGCGGCGGCCGGGAAAACGGCACGCAGCACGCGCCGGCGGTCTTCCAGCCGCCGTTGTACCTCAGGCCGCCGGCTTCGTCTTGCCGCGGCGGAACATCCTGCCCAGCCACTGGCCCAGATCGTCCACATAGGTGAACACCGGCGGTATCACCAGCAGGCTCAGCACGGTCGAGGTGATCAGCCCGCCGATCACCGCCACCGCCATCGGCGAGCGGAAGCTGGAATCGGCGCTGCCCCAGCCGACGGCGATCGGCAGCATGCCCGCGCCCATGGCCAGCGTGGTCATGATGATCGGCCGGGCGCGCTTGTGGCAGGCGTCGACCAGCGCTTCCCAGCGGCTCATGCCGTGCTCGCGCCGCGCCAGGATGGCGTATTCCACCAGCAGGATCGAGTTCTTGGTGGCGATGCCCATCAGCATGATCAGGCCGATCAGCGAGGGCATCGAGAAACTCTTCTGCGCCGCCAGCAGCGCCACGAAGGCGCCGCCCAGCGACAGCGGCAGCGCCGCCAGGATGGTCACCGGGTGCAGGAAATCCTTGAACAGCAGCACCAGCACGATGTAGATGCACAGCACGCCGGTCAGCATCGCCAGGCCGAAGCTGGCGAACAGCTCGGCCATCACCTCGGCGTCGCCCACCTCGCTCACCCGCACGCCCGGCGGCAGGTTCTTCACCGACGGCAGCTCGTGCACCCGCTTGGCGGCGTCGCCCAGCTGCACCGTCGACAGCTCGATGTCGAAATTGATGTTGCGCGCCCGGTCGTAGCGCTGGATCACCGCCGGCCCGCCCGACACCTCCAGCGTGGCGACATCGCTCAGCAGCACCGGCCCGCGCTTGCCCGGCACCGCCAGGCGGCCCAGCACGTCGAGATCCTGCCGCGCGCTCTCGTCGAGCCGCACCATGATCGGCACCTGGCGCTGCGCCAGGTTGAGCTTGGGCAGGCCGACGTCGTAGTCGCCCACGGTGGCCACCCGCAGCGTCTCGGCGATGGCCGCGCTGGTCACGCCCAGGTCGGCGGCGCGGGCGAAGTCGGGCCGCACCGCGATCTCCGGGCGCACCAGGCTGGCCGACGAGCCGATGTTGCCGAAGCCGGGGAGGGTGCGCAGGTCGCGCTCCACCGCCTGCGCCGCGGCTGCCAGCGCGCGCGGTTCGTCGCCGGTCAGCACCAGCACGTACTTGTCGCTGGAGCCGCCCAGGCCCACCTTCAGGCGCACGCCGGGCAGGCTGTCGAGCGCGTCGCGGATGCGGCTCTCGACCACCTGCTTGCGCGGCCGGTCGCCGCGCTTGTCGAGCTGGATCGTCAGCGTGGCGCGCCGTACCTCCGAGGCACCGGCGCCGGCGAACGGGTCGCTGCCGGCCGAGCCGCCGCCGATGGTGGTGTAGATGCTGCCCACATGCTCCACCCGGCCCAGGCGCTGGCGGGTTTCCTCGGCCATGGCGGTGGTCTGCGCCAGCGTGCTGCCGGGCTGCAGCTCGATATAGACCTGCGTCTGCGAGTTGTCGTCCGGCGGGATGAAACCGGTCGGCAGCAGCGGGATCAGCGCGATCGAGCCGACGAAGAACAGCAGCGCCAGCACCATCGTCACCGCCCGGTGCTTCAGGCACCAGCCCACCCAGCGGGTGTAGGCGGCCAGCCAGCGCGGCTCCTTCTCGGCGTGCACGATCGGCTTGAGCAGGTAGGCGGCCATCATCGGGGTGAGCACCCGCGCCACCACCAGCGAGGCGAACACCGCCAGCGCCGCGGTCCAGCCGAACTGCTTGAAGAACTTGCCGGCGATGCCGCTCATGAAGGCGGTCGGCAGGAACACCGCGATCAGGGTGAAGGTGGTGGCGACGACGGCCAGCCCGATCTCGTCGGCCGCCTCCATCGCCGCCTGGTAGGGCGTCTTGCCCATGCGCAGGTGGCGCACGATGTTCTCCACCTCGACGATGGCGTCGTCCACCAATATGCCCACCACCAGCGACAGCGCCAGCAGGGTCACCACGTTCACCGAGAAGCCCAGCAGGTACATGCCGATGAAGGCCGGGATCACCGACAGCGGCAGCGCCACCGCCGAGATCAGGGTGGCCCGGAAATCGCGCAGGAACAGCCACACCACGATCACCGCCAGGATGGCGCCCTCGAACAGCATGTGCATCGAGCCGTCGTATTCCTCGGCCACCGGCTGCACGAAGTTGAAGGCCTCGGTGAGATGGATGTCCGGGTGCTGCTCGCGCAGCTCGGCCAATGCCTTCTGCACCGCGGCGCCCACTTCCACCTCGCTGGCGCCGCGGCTGCGCGCCACCTCGAAACCGACCACCGGCTTGCCGTCGAGCAGGGCCGCGGCGCGGCGCTCGGCGACGGTGTCGGACACGGTGGCCAGCTGGTCCAGCCGCACCCGGCGGCCGTCGCCCAGGGCCAGCTGCAACGCGCCCAGCTCGGCGGCGTTCTGCACCGTGGCCAGGGTGCGCACCGGCTGCTCGCCGGCGCCCAGGTCGGTGCGGCCGCCGGCACTCTCGTTCTGCACCTGGCGCAGCTGCTTGGATACCTCGGCGGCGCTCGCGCCCAGCGCCTGCAGCCGCGCCGGGTCGAGCGACACCCGCACCTCGCGGGTGACGCCGCCCACCCGGTTCACCGCGCCCACGCCCGGCACCGCCAGCAGCCTGCGCGCCAGGGTGTCGTCGACGAACCAGGACAGGCCTTCCTCGTCGAGCTTGTCGGAGGAGATCGCATAGGCCAGCACCGGCTGGCCGGCCAGGTCGACCTTGGTGATGATCGGGTCGCGCAGGTCGGCCGGCAGGTCGGCGCGTACCCGGCCGACCGCCGAGCGCACGTCGTCGACCGCTTCCTGCACCGGCTTCTCCAGCCGGAACTCGGCCATGATGTTCACGCTGCCGTCCTGCACCGTGGTGCGGATGTGCTTCAGGCCCTGCAGCGTGGCGATGCTGTTCTCGATCTTGCGGGCGACGTCGGTCTCCAGCTGGCCGGGCGCGGCGCCCGGCAGCAGGGCGGTGACGTTCACCGTCGGCAGGTCGATGTCGGGAAAGTTCTGCACCTTCATCGCGCCGAACGACAGCAGGCCGGCGAAGGTGAGCAGCACGAACAGCATCACCGCCGGAATCGGGTTGCGGATGGACCAGGCGGAGACGTTCATCGCGCGGCCGCCTTGCCCGGCTCGACGATGCGCACCAGGTCGCGATCGTTGAGGAAGCCGGCGCCCTCGACCACCACCGGCTTGTCGGCCTCGAGGCCCGAGACGATCTCGATGCGCTCGCCCAGCCGCCGGCCGGTGACCACCTTGCGCTGTGCCACCCGGTTGTCGGCGCCGGGCACGAACACATAGCTGAAGGCCTCGCGCACCACGATCGCCTGCTGCGGCAGCGTCAGTGCCTCGCTGTCGCCGAGCACGAACGTCCCCTTCGCGAACATCCCCGGAAAAACAGGGCCCCCCGGCTTTTCACTGCGCTGCGCTGCGTGTAATTCGCCACCCCCCGGGGGGGAGGCGCGGCCTGCCTTGGGGCGGCCCGGCGGCTGCCGCATGTCGCTGGCGCGCCCCGCCTCCGAAATGGGCGTCGAATTCGCGCCCGAGACGTTGCCAGGGACGCCGTAGCCGGGTTGGGCGGGGAGGTCGACGTAGACCAGGCCGTTGCGGGTCTGGGGGTCGACGGTGGGGGCGAGCATGCGGACCCGGCCCTGCACCTCGGCGCCGCTGGCGGCGACGATCGTCACCGGCTGGCCGGGGCGGATGCGGCCGAGCTCGGCCGAGGTGACTTCCGCGCGCCATTCCAGCCGGCCGCGCCGCACCATGCGGAACAGCTCGGTGCCGGCGCCGACCACCGCGCCCACGGTGGCGCTGCGCGACGAGATCACGCCGCTGTCGGGCGCCAGCACCTGGGCGAAGCCGAGGCGCACCTGCTGGGCGTCGTAGGCCGCCTTGGCGGCTTCCACCCGGGCTTTGGCGGTCTGCTCGGCGGTCATGTACTGGGCGATCTGCGAACTGCTGAGCGCGCCGCTGCGGTCCAGGGTGCGGGCGCGCTCGGCGTTGGCCGCGGCATCGGCGGCGGTGGCCTGGGCCTCCAGCAGCGAGGCGCGCGCCTGCGCGACTTCGGCGCGCGGCGTCTCGGCGGCGAAGGTGGCCAGCACCTGGCCGGCGCGCACGTTGTCGCCCACGTTCACCTTCACGTCGGTGAGCCGCAGGCCGGCCGCCTGCGAGCCGATGACCGCTTCCTGCCAGGCGGCGATGCTGCCGTTGGCCGACAGCGCGATCGGCAGCGCGCTTTTCTGCGGCAGGGCGGTGGCGACGGTGAGCGCCGGGCGCGGTGCGGGTGCCGGGTCGGCGGCTGCGGCGCGGCCGGCGACGAGGCCGGTGCCGGCCACCGCGGCGCAGACGGCCAGCACCGCCAGGGGAAGTCGGAGGCGCCGGAACTGCAGGGGAAGGAAGGTGATGCGGGGCATGTCGTGTTCTCGAAAAAGGGGGCGGTGCGGCCGGCGGGGTTCAGCGCGAGGCGGTGGTCTGGTCCGGCGCGGGCGCGTCGGCCTGCCAGCCGCCGCCGGCGGCGCGGTAGAGCGCGATCCAGGCGGCCATGCGCTCGCGCCGCAGGTTGACCCGCGCGGTCTCCGAGGCCAGCGCGGTGCGGCGCACGTCTTCCAGCGCGATCAGGCTGGCCAGGCCCGCGTCGTAGCGCGCCTGGGTGCCGGCGAGCGCGCGGCGGTAGCCCTCGGCGGCGGTGTCGGCCGAGGCGATGCGGTCGCTGGCGGCCTGCAGGTTGACCAGCGCTTCCTCCACCTCGCGCACCGCCTGCCGCGCCCGGGCGCGCAGCAGGGCGGCGGCCTCGTCGTAGCGGGCGCGGGCGACGTCCAGATTGGCGGCGCGTCGGCCGCCGTCGAAGATCGGCAGCGCCAGCGCCACCGGCCCCACCTGCCAGTTGGTGAAGTCGAAACTGTTGCCGTCGAAGCCCAGCCGGGCGCGCGCCACCGAGCCCTGCAGGGTGAGCCGCGGATAGCGCGCGGCGTCGGCGCTGCCGACCTCGGCGCTGGCGGCGGCCACCTCCAGGGCGGCGGCGCGCACGTCGGGCCGCTGCTCCAGCAGGGCGGCGGGCAGGGTGGGAATCTCGAAGGCGGCCGGGGCCGGTGCGGTGTCGCCGGCGGCGGCGACGCGCTGGCGCAGCGCGGCTTCGTCGAGCGCGGTGAGCGCCACCAGCGCCTTCAGGTTGACATCGCAGGCGGCGCGCTGCTGCGTCAGCCGGGCATCGCCGTCGGCGGCGCTGGCGCGGGCCAGGGCGGCATCGGCCGGCGCCTGGAAGCCGGCCTCGGCCGACAGGTCCGACAGCCGCGCGGTTTCGGCGCGCGAGCCGGCGTCGGATGCCGCGACGACCAGGAGCCGGCGGCAGTTGCGCAGCGTGTCGAGCTGGTTGGCGACATCGGCCGCCACCGCCACCCGGGCGTCGTGCCAGGAGGCGCGGGCGCCCTGCAGCCGGGCCTCGGCGGCGTCGCGGGTGGCGCCGTTGGCGTTGAACAGGTCGGCGTCCCAGCTCACCGTGGGACCGGCCTGCATCTGGGTGGCCACGCCCAGCACCGCGGCGTTGAAGCCGCGCTGCACGCTGGCGTTGAGGTCGGCGCTCGGCAGCAGCGCGGCGCCGGCGTTGATGCGGTTGCCGCGCGCCTGCAGCAGCCGCGAGCGGGCCTGCGCCAGGGTGGGGCTGGCGTCCTCGGCGGCG
>JAKONS010000013.1 GCA_022701845.1 Burkholderiaceae bacterium | reverse complement strand
GCTTGTCGGTCAGGCGCCAGATGCCGTGCTCGTCGGGCGACACCCGGTGGTAGTCGGGGTAGGCGGCCAGCGACGGGCCGCCGCGCGAGACGAAATCCAGGCACCAGTCCCACACCGTGCGCGGCAGCGCGCGGTAGGCCGCGGTGCGCCGCACTTCGTCGTACAGCGCGTCGGGCACGAAGCCGCCGCCAAGCGCCACCGTCACCAGGTGCTGCACCAGCACGTCGACCGGCTGGTGCGGCGAGACGCGGCGCTCGACATGGCCGGCGCGGATGGCGGCGCGGGCGGCCGCCGCCTCGATGATCTCCAGGCTGTGGGTGGGCACCAGGGTGATGCGCGACGGCCGGCCCGGCGCATGGCCGGAACGGCCGGCGCGCTGCAGCAGCCGCGCCACGCCCTTGGGCGAGCCGATCTGCAGCACCCGCTCGACCGGCAGGAAATCGACGCCCAGGTCGAGGCTGCTGGTGCACACCACCGCTTTCAGCGAGCCGGTCTTCAGGCCCTGCTCCACCCATTCGCGCACGCCCCGGTCGAGCGAGCCGTGGTGGATGGCGATGATGCCGGCCCAGTCGGGCCGCGCCTCGAGGATCGCCTTGTACCAGAGCTCGGCCTGCGAGCGCACGTTGACGAACACCAGCGTGGTGCCCGACCGGTCGAGCTCCTCGACCACCTGCGGCAGCATGCGCAGCCCCAGGTGGCCGGCCCAGCTGAAGCGCGGGCCCCGCTGGGGCAGCAGGGTGTCGACCACCAGGCGCTTGTCGATCTTGCCCTGCACCATCACGCCCTGGTCGTCGGGCGCGCGCGGGCCGAGCAGGGTGTCCATCGCCTCGTCCAAGTTGCCGAGCGTGGCCGACATGCCCCACACCCGCAGCGCCGGGTTCCAGCCGCGCAGGCGGGCGATCGCCAGCTGCAGCTGCACGCCGCGCTTGTTGCCGAGCAGCTCGTGCCACTCGTCGGCCACCACCAGCTGCACGCCCTGCAGCACCTCCTGCGCATCGGCGCGGGCCAGCAGCAGGGTGAAGCTTTCCGGCGTGGTCACCAGCACCGTCGGCAGATGGCGCGACTGCGCGCTGCGCTCGCCGGCGGCGGTGTCGCCGGTGCGCGCGCCGGCGGTCCAGCGCGCGATGCCGGGATGCACCGCGGCCAGCTCGTCGAGCGGCCGGCGCAGCGCCGCCAGGGTGTCGGCGGCGAGCGCCCGCATCGGGGTGATCCACAACACGGTGAGCGGCGCGGGCGGCACCTTGCCGCGGCGCGCCTGTGCGGCGGGCGCCGCGGCGGCGAAGGCCTGCACCGCGCCCAGCCACACCGCATAGGTCTTGCCGGCGCCGGTGGTGGCGTGCAGCAGGCCGGAGCGGCCGGCGGCCAGCGCGCTCCACACCTCCTTCTGGAAGGCGAACGGTTTCCAGCCGCGCTCGGCGAACCAGCCGGCGACGGCGCGGCGGGCAGCCAGGGGAGCGCGCGGCACGGCGGCGCTCATGGATCGGAATGCGGCAGCAGCTCGGCCAGCGTCTGCAGGGTGTCGGCCTCTTCCACCGGCTTGTCCTCGCGCCAGCGCAGCATGCGCGGAAAGCGCACCGCGATGCCGCTCTTGTGGCGGCTGCTGCGGGCGATGCCCTCGAAGCCCAGCTCGAACACCAGCGTCGGCTTGACGCTGCGCACCGGGCCGAAGGTCTCGACGGTGGTCTTGCGGATCACCGCGTCGACCCGGCCCATCTCGGCATCGGTGAGACCCGAATACGCCTTGGCGAACGGCACCAGCGTGCGCGCCTCGGCGCCCTCCGGGCCGTCCCAGACCGCGAAGGTGTAGTCGCTGTAGAGGCTGGCGCGGCGGCCGTGGCCGCGCTGGGCGTAGATCAGCACCGCGTCGATCGACAGCGGGTCGATCTTCCACTTCCACCAGGTGCCGACATCCTTGGTGCGGCCGACGCCGTAGTGCGCATCCATCGCCTTGAGCATCATCCCTTCCACGCCCAGCGAACGCGCCTGCTCGCGCTGCACCGCCAGGCCCGCCCAGTCGTCGCCGGTGAGCAGCGGGCTCGGCACCAGGCAGGGATGCGGCGTGCGCGCCACCAGCGCCTCCAGCCGGGCGCGGCGCTCGTGCTGCGGCCGCATGCGCAGGTCGATGCCGTCCTCCTCCAGCAGGTCGTAGGCCAGCAGCACCACCGGCAGCTCGCGCAGCATCTTCGGGCCGATGGTCTTGCGGCCGATGCGTTTCTGCAGTTCGGCGAAGGGCTGCACCCGGCCGGGGCCGTCGGGCACGCCCTCGGTCGGGCGCCACACCACGATCTCGCCGTCGATCACCGTGCCGTCGGGCAAGGCGCCACCGAGCGCGCGCAGCTCGGGGTAGCGGTCGGTCACCAGTTCCTCGCCGCGCGACCACAGCCAGACGTCGCCGGCGCGGCGCACCAGCTGGGCGCGGATGCCGTCCCATTTCCACTCGATCTGCCAGCGCGAGGGCGCACCGATGGCGGCGTCGAACTGCGCCACCGGCAGCGCCAGCGGATGGGCCAGGAAGA
>JAKONS010000559.1 GCA_022701845.1 Burkholderiaceae bacterium | reverse complement strand
TGTGCTTCATCCTGGCGATGAACGCATACGCGACGCCGCTGCTGATCGGCGGGCCGAAGTTCCAGATGATGGCGCCGGCGGTCTACGAGCAGATTACCCGTTCCAGCAACTGGCCGTTCGGCGCCGCACTGGCCTTCGTGCTGATGGCAACTACGCTGGTCCTCACCGTCCTGTCGTCGTGGCTGCTCGGCCGCAACAGCCCCCGCAACGCAGGAGCGCACGCATGAAACCCATCGATTTCCTGGGCGGTGGCTACCGCATCGCGGTGTGGGCCACCCTGCTATTCGTGCTGACGCCGTTGATCGCGGTGGTCTGGGTGAGCAGTTTCAGCAACAAGATCATCAGCTTTCCGCCGCAGGGCTACTCGCTCGATTGGTACCACAACGCCTGGCGCCTGGAGACCTTTCGCGAGGGCTTCCTGCTCAGCCTGAAGGTGAGCCTGCTGGCCACCGTGATCGGCATGGCGGTGGGCGTGCCGGCAGCGCTGGCACTGGTGCGCGGGACTTTTCCCGGCAAGGCGGCCATCTCGACGGTGCTGATGTCGCCGATGATGATTCCCGGCGTCGTAGCAGGCAGCGCGCTGTATGTCTACTTCATTCAGTTCGAGCTGCTGACCCAGTGGCAGGTGGCCGCCACCTTCCCCGGGCTGGTGGCCGCGCATGCGGTGCTGACGATTCCCTGGATCGTGCGGCTGGTGACGGCCTCGCTGGTGACGGCCGGCACCCAGGTCGAGGAGGCCGCGCTCAACCTCGGCGCCACGCCTTGGACGGTCGTGCGCCGCATCACCTTGCCAATCGCGCGGCCAGGACTGGTGGCCGGGGGGCTGTTCAGTTTCATCGTGTCGTTCACCGACCTGGAGAAGTCGATCTTCTTGGTTGGCCCGGGAAGCACCACGCTGCCGATCTCCATCGTCAATTACCTCGAGTGGAATCTCGACCCCACGGTATCGGCCGTGGCCACGGTGCAGATCCTCCTGATCGGCATCGCGCTCGTTCTCTCGGACCGCTACGTCAAGCTGAGCCGCGCCTTCTGACACTCCACGCACATGACTTCCAAACTCGAATTTCAGGGCATCGGCAAGCGCTATGGCGGCTTCCAGGCGGTGCACGATTTCAACTTGTCGATCGACGAGGGCGAGCTCGTCGCGCTGCTCGGGCCGAGCGGCTGCGGCAAGACCACCTCGCTGCGGATGCTGGCCGGCTTCGTGCCGGTCAGCGCGGGCGTGATACGCCTGTCCGGCCGCGACATCACCCACCTGCCGTCCTTTCGGCGCGATGTCGGCATGGTGTTCCAGGGCTATGCGCTGTTTCCGCACATGACGGTCGAACAGAACGTGGCGTTCGGGCTGGAGATGCGTCGCGTCGACCGGGCCGAGATCGGCCGCCGCGTGGCGCGGGCGCTGTCCCGCGTCCGGCTGGGCCAGCATGCGGCACGGCTGCCGCGCGAGTTGTCCGGCGGGCAGCAGCAGCGGGTGGCGCTGGCGCGCGCGATGGCCATCGACCCGGCGGTACTGCTGCTGGACGAGCCCCTGTCGGCGCTCGACGCGCGGCTGCGCCACGAAGTGCGCGCCGAAATCCGGCAGCTGCAGAAGGAGTCGGGACTGACCACGCTGATGGTCACGCACGACCAGGACGAGGCGCTGAGCATGGCGGACCGGCTGGTCATCATGAATCAGGGCCGCATCGAGCAGGTCGGCAGCCCGGGTGAGGTGTACGAATACCCGGTGAACCGCTTCGTGGCGGAATTCATGGGCAAGTCGAATTTCCTGCAGGGCCATGCGGACGCCAACGGTGGCTTCCTCGCCGGAAACGGCATCGCACTGCGGGCGGGTGCGGGCAGCGCAGATGCGCAAGGGCCGGCCGCGCTGTTCAGCTTCCGGCCTGAGCGCACCCGGCTATGCAGCGCGGACGCACCGGTCGCCGACGGCCACAACCGCCTGCCGGCCCGGGTGATGCGGTCTACCTACCTCGGGCCGGTCATCGAATACCGGCTGGCGCTGGCCGACCACACCGAGATCACCGCCATGTTGCCCAACGCCGGCGAGGGCGCGGTGCCGGACCTTCCCGTCGGTGCGACGGTGGGGGTGCAGTGGCTGATCCGCGACTCACGCTTGCTGCCCTGTTGATGTCCGCCCCGAACGCCGACGAGGCTGCGCGGGAAATTCCCGGCTACTGCACCCTGTGCCGCTCCCGCTGCGGCACGCTGAATCGGGTTGAGCGCGACCAGCTGATCGCCGTTCGGCCCGATCCGTCGCATCCCACCGGTGGCGCCATGTGTATGAAGGGCAAGGCGGCGCCGGAGATCGTGCACAGCCCGCACCGGCTGATGTTCCCGATGAAACGCACCCGCCCGAAGACCGATCCCGACCCGGGATGGGTGCGCATCGGCTGGGAGGAAGCGCTGGCGACCACTGCGCAACGCCTGAGCACGATTCGCGCGGAGTCGGGTGCGGAGGCGGTGGCGTTCTCGGTCACCACCCCGAGTGGCACCCCGCTGTCCGACAGCATCGACTGGATCGAGCGGTTCGTGCGGCTGTTCGGCAGCCCGAACACGGTCTATGCCACCGAAGTCTGCAACTGGCACAAGGACTACGCGCACGCCTTCACTTTCGGTTGCGGAATCCAGCCGGCCGACTACGCTAACGCCGACACCGCGCTGCTGTGGGGCCACAACCCCGGCAACACCTGGCTGGCCCAGGCGAGCGCGGTGGGCCGCGGGCGGGCCCGGGGCGCGAAGCTGGTGGTGGTCGATCCGCGGCCGACCGCGCTCGCACGGCAGGCCGATGTGTGGCTGCGGGTGCGGCCCGGCACCGACGCCGCCCTGGCGATGGGGCTGGTCCATCTGCTGATCGAGACCGGCGCCTACGACCACGACTTCGTGCGCCGCTGGACCAACAGCCCGTTTCTGGTGCGCGGCGACACCGGCATGCTGCTGCGCGAGTCCGACCTGCGAGTCGCGGCCGTCGGCGGCGACGACCGCTGCATGGTCTGGTGCACCGCATCCGCCGCACCGCGCGCCTACGACCCTGCACGCGCTCTGGACGACGAGGCGAGCCGCGAGCTGATGCTCGACGGCCGGGCGACGGTGCGGCTGGCCGACGGCCGCAGCCTGGAATGCGACACCGCTTTCAGCCATCTGCGGCGCCAGGCAACGGCCTATCCACCGCACGAGGTCGAGCGCATCACCGGCGTTACGACCGACCGCCTGCTGGCCGCCCTCGACTGCCTGCGCGCGGGCCGCCGCGTGGCATACCACGCGTGGAACGGCGTGGGGCAGCACACCAATGCGACCCAGACCGAGCGGGCGCTGGCCACCCTGTATGCACTCAACGGCAGCTTCGACCTGCGCGGCGGCAACCGGGTGCGCGAGGGGCCACCGGTGAACCCGATCGCCGCGCTGTCGCTGCTGGCGCCGGAGCAGCGGGCCAAGGCGCTCGGTCTGGAGGAGCGGCCGATCGGCCCGCCGGCGTCGGGCTGGGTGACGGCACTGGACGTGTACCGCGCCGTCCTCAAGCAGCGGCCCTACCCGGTGCGGGCGATGGTCGCCTTCGGTACCAACCTGCCGATCTCGCACGGCGACACCGCGCTTGCCA
>JAKONS010000547.1 GCA_022701845.1 Burkholderiaceae bacterium | reverse complement strand
ACCCACCGGCGTCGTCGAGCCGCCACCGCCCGCACCGGCGCCGCCAGCGCCCGCCCCCCCGGCGCCGCCGGCACCCGTCGCGCCGCCTGCCCCGCCCGCGCCCCCGGCACCGCCCGCACCGAAACTGATCGACGTCACCGAAGGACAGGTGCAGTACATCCGCGCGCCGCAGATGGCCTTCCCGTCGATCAGCCGCCGCCTGGGCGAATCCGGCAAGGTGGTGCTGTTCGTCTACTACAACGCCGCGGGCACGCCGCTGCGGGTGGTGATCGAACAGTCCAGCGGCTACGAGCGCCTCGACAAAGCCGCCCAGGACGCCCAGATGGGATCGCGCATCACCCCGATCCAGCGCCCCGGCGCCTCCGCCGAAACCGAATACCGGTTCCGCGCCACCACCAGTTTCGTACTCAATTAAGTTCTAGCCACCGGCTTCGGGAGAGTTTCTATGGAATCGCAATTCGGCATCGCCAACGTCTGGACGCAGGGCGACTTCGTGACCCGTGCGGTCGCCATCCTGCTGCTGGGCATGTCGCTGGCGTCGTGGATGGTGATCTTCATCAAGGCGCTGGACATCGTCCGCTACAAGAAATTCGCCCGCGGCGCGGACGACTTCTGGCACAGCGAAGACTTCGCCGCCGCGCTCGACAAGCTCGGCGCCGATGCCGCCAACCCGTTCCGCCAGCTGGCCCTCGAAGGCCGCGAAGCCACCGCCCACCACCGCAACACCAAGGCGCATCTGCACGACACCCTGGACGTGAGCGACTGGATCACCCGCACCCTGCGCAACGGCATCGACGAAACCACCGCCCGCATGCAGGCCGGCCTGGCGATCCTTGCTTCGGTCGGCTCCACCGCTCCGTTCATCGGCTTGTTCGGCACCGTCTGGGGCATCTACCACGCGCTGATGAGCATCGGCACCGCCGGCCAGGCCACCATCGACAAGGTCGCCGGCCCGATCGGCGAGGCACTCATCATGACCGCGCTGGGCCTGGCGGTCGCCATTCCGGCGGTGCTGGGCTACAACGCGCTGGTGCGCGGCAACAAGTCGATCCTCAACAAGCTCAACAGCTTCGCCCACGACCTGCACGCCTACTTCGTCACCGGCGCCCGGGTGAGCGCCGCGCCGGGCACGGTGCTGCCGATCAAGAAGGGACACTGACATGGCCTTCGGTACCCAGGACGACACCGACGAGGTGATGAACGAGATCAACATGACGCCGCTGGTCGACGTCATGCTGGTGCTGCTGATCATCTTCATCATCACCGTGCCGGTCATGAAGAATTCGGTGCCGATCGACCTGCCGCGGGCCACCGCCGCGCCGGAAAACATCAAGCCCGAGACGATCCGCCTGAGCGTCGCCGCCGACGGCACCTATTTCTGGAACGACGGCCCGATTCCCGACGAACAACTGCAGCCACGCCTGGCCGGCGAAGCCACGCACGAGCCGCAGCCCGAGCTGCACATCAAGGGCGACAAGAGCGTGCGCTACGAGCGGGTGGCCAAGGCGATGGCCGCGGCGCAGCAGGCGGGCATCAAGAAGATCGGCTTCGTCACCGATCCGGAAGGCTCCTGAGGTACGGTGCGGCCGACGCGTATGCCGGCCGCACAAATTCTTTCACCTCGGCCGTTGACTTCCATTTGCGAATGGTTATCATTAATCCATCGACAACGAGTCTGGGATTCACCAAATGACTGCAGCAGCACACACCGGATCGACCCGCTATGCCGAGTCTTCCAAGCAGATGCTTTCGTTCCAGGCATTCGCCGGCAGCGACCACGACCGGGACGAGCAGGAAGACCGCGGTGCGGACGAAGCTCTCGAGCAGGCGCTGGCCTCCATCCTCAGTTCCGACCTGCTGCGCGGCAAGAAGGCGGTGTCCATCCGCCACAACGGCTCGGTCTACCGGCTGCAGGCTACCCGCCTCGGCAAGTTGATCCTGACCAAATAAACGAATTCAGTTTCATCGTGGGGCGACCGAAGAAGCCTGTCCGCAGGTTTCCGGAGGTCGTTTTTGCTAGCCACAGGACATCCTCAGCCACGCATTTTTTTCCACGCCCGTCACGCCGCAAGGCACTACCCGACAAAAAGCCGGCTCCCGCAAGGGAAGCCGGCTTTTTTCATTGCCTCTCCAGGACTCAGAGATCCAGCGCGGCGATGCCCGCCTTGGCGATCTGCGCATCCTCGGTCGACTTCACGCCGCTGACGCCGACGGCGCCGATGACCTGGCCGTCCTTCACGATCGGCACGCCGCCCTCTAGCAGACCCGACATGCCGGGAGCCGTCAGGAACGCGGTGCGGCCGCCGTTGATGATGTCCTCGAAGGCCTTGCTCTCGCGGCGACCGACCGCGGCGGTATGGGCCTTGGCCGGTGCGATGCTGGCCGAGGTGGCGGCGGCGCCGTCCAGGCGTTGCACCCACAGCGGATAGCCGCCGTCGTCGGCGATGGCGATGGTGACCGCCCAGCCGTTCTTCACCGCTTCGGCTTCCGCGGCAGCGGCGATCTTCTTCACGTCGGCGAGTTCGAGGACAAATTTGGTTTTCATGGAATTTTCGGTGGCCGCTCTGCGGCATGGAGGAAGGTGTTAAGGTTTACCGATGCGTGTCGGAGCCACCGAAAGCATAACGGGCAGTTACCGGCGCATTGGAACCTTGTGCGGATGATTGCCCTCAGCAAAGCGCATGGAGTTCCAGCCGGAGCTTCCTGCAAAGCGGCACTACAACGACTACCTAGAATCTGCCGAGCCGCCTCCGGAGGACGCACGGGCCACGACGATGTCGCCGGCTCCGTCCTTCACCCTGTCGAAACCCTATTGACGATCACTCTGGGAGAAACACCGTGAGCGAACCCCTACAGACCTTCAACAACGGCAGCGCCGCCAACGGCTGGGCCGTCGCCGAGCGCGACCAGCGCCAGCGCGTCATGCGCAATACCTA
>JAKONS010000544.1 GCA_022701845.1 Burkholderiaceae bacterium | reverse complement strand
GCCCACCGTGTCGGCCAGGCTGACCCGGTCGCAGCCGGCATCGAGCAGCGCCTGCATCAGCCGCAGCACTTCGTCGGGCTCGACCCGGCCCTGCAGCGTGCAGCCGAAGGCGGTGCCGACGCCACCCTCGATCAGGGTGCCGGCACCGCTCGCGTCGCGTGCCGCCCGCATGCGGGCCACCTCCGCCACCACCTCGTCGGGCGTCTTGCGCAGGTTGGCTAGGCTGTGGGCATGGCTGGCCGACAGCGGCACGATGATGGAGTCGGCCCCGGCGGCGAAGGCGGTTTCGGCGCCGCGCAGGTTGGGCACCAGCACCGATGCCGCCAGCCCGGGCAGGCCGCGCGCGAACGCCAGCACCTCGGCGGTGTCGGCCAGCTGCGGCAGGCGCTGGGCCGGCACGAAGGAGCCGACCTCGATCTCGCGCTGACCGGCGTCGTAGCCGCCCTGCAGCCAGCGCAGCTTGGCCGCGGTGGGCACGGTGCGGGCGATGCTCTGCAGGCCGTCGCGCAGGCCCACCTCGCGGATCACCGCGCGGCCCGGTCGCGGCCGGGTGCTTGTCGTCTCTTGCATGGTTTGTCTCCAGTGACAGCGAGTCTAGGAGTTCCCTAACATGCCGTCCTTGAAGATTCGGAAGCCTGAACGCTCCCGATCGGAACATCACGACATCCCACCTGAAAGCAGCTCCCGTGCGCGACCCCGACATCACCAGCCTGCGCCTGTTCGCCGCGGTGTGCGACGCGCGCAGCATCGCCCGTGCGGCCGAATCGCACGCCATCGTGGCCTCGGCGGTGAGCAAGCGGCTGGCCGCGCTCGAGCAGACGGTGGGCGCCCCGCTGCTGCAGCGGCGCCGCCACGGCGTGGTGCCGACCGTCGCCGGCGAAACCCTGCTGGAGCATGCCCGCGCGATGCTTGCCAGCGTGGACCGCATCGCGCGCGACATGCAGTCGTATGCCGGCGGCATCCGCGGCCATGTGCGGCTGCTGGCGTCGGCCTCGGCGCTGGCCGAATCGCTGGCCGACGACGTCGCCGACTTCCTGCAGCAACCGGCCTACCGCGACATCCGGGTCGACCTGGAGGAACGGGTCAGCCAGGAGGTGGTGCAGGGCATCGCCGAAGGCAGCGCCTCGCTGGGTATCTGCTGGGATGCGGTGGACCGCGGTGCGCTGCACTGGCGCACCTACCGCAGCGACCACCTGGCAATCGTGACCCATCCGGCGCATCCGGTGGCCGGCCGCGCATCGCTGCGCTTCGCCGAGGTGCTGGGCTATGAGCAGGTGGGCCTGCCGCTGGCGAGTGCGGTGCAGCGCATGCTGCACCGGGCCGCGGCACTGGCCGGGCAGCCGCTGGTGTACCGGGTGCTGGTGGCCAATTTCGAGACCGCGCTGCGGGTGGTGCGGGCCGGCCTGGCGATCAGCGTGGTGCCGGCGGAAGCGGCCGAACTGCCGGCGCGGGCCTACGGGTTGCGGGTGATACCGCTGGACGACGACTGGGCGCGGCGCAGCTTCGGCATCTGCTGCCGCGACCCGCGGGCCCTGCAGCCGGCCGCCGCCGCGCTGCTGGACCACCTGGAGCGGGCGGGCGCGCGCGAGCGGCAGGAGAAGCGCGGCATCGCCGCGCCGGACGACGCTCAGGCGCGGCCGTAACGGTCCTCGAACCGCACGATGTCGTCTTCGCCCAGATAGGCGCCCGACTGCACCTCGATCAGCTCCAGCGGAATCTTGCCGGGGTTCTCCAGCGCATGCACCACGCCGACCGGGATGTAGGTCGACTGGTTCTCGGTGAGCAGCACTTCCTTCTCGCCCAGCCACACCTTGGCGGTGCCCGACACCACCACCCAGTGCTCGGCGCGGTGGTGGTGCATCTGCACCGACAGCTTCTGGCCCGGGTTCACCGTGATGCGCTTGACCTGGTAGCGGTCGGACTGGTCGATCGAGTCGTACGAACCCCAGGGGCGGAACACCTCGCGGTGCAGGCCGGCCTCGGTGCGCTTCTCGGCCTTCAGGCGGTCGACGATCTTCTTGACGTCCTGCACCGCACCCTTGGCGGCCACCAGCACCGCATCGGCGGTCTCGACGATCATCACGTCTTCCAGGCCGATGGCCGCGACCAGGCGGTGGTCGGCGTGCACATAGCTGTTCTTCATGCCCTGCAGCATGACGTCGCCGCGGGTGGCGTTGCCGTCGGTGTCCTTGGCGGCCACGTCCCACACCGCACCCCAGGCGCCCACGTCGCTCCAGCCGGCCGACAGCGGCACCACCTGCACCTTGTCGGACTTCTCCATCACCGCGTAGTCGATGGAATCTTCGGGCGAGGCGGTGAAGGCTTCCTTGTCGAGCCGCAGGAAGTCGAGATCGGCCTTGGCCGCCGACACCGCGGCACGTGCCGCCTGGGCCACCGCCGGGCTAAACCGGTCGAGCTCGGCCAGCAGCACCGACGCCCGGAACAGGAACATGCCGCTGTTCCACAGGTGCCGGCCGTCGGCCAGATAGCGCTGGGCGGTGGCGAGGTCGGGCTTCTCGACGAACGCGCTGACCGCGATCGGCTTCACGCCCTCGACCCGTTCCTCGACCTGGATGTAGCCGTAGCCGGTTTCCGGCGCGGTCGGCACGATGCCGAAGGTGACCAGCGCGCCGGCTTCCGCCGCCGGGATACCGGCCTCGACCGCGGTGCGGAAGGCGGCGTCGTCGGTGATGACATGGTCGGCGGCCAGCACCAGCAGCAGCGGGTCGGCACCGTGGGCCATCGCCGCCACCGCGGCGGCGGCGATCGCCGGCGCGGTGTTGCGGCCGACCGGCTCCAGCAGGATCGCCTGCGCCTGAATGCCCAGCACATGCAGCTGTTCGCCCAGCAGGAAGCGGTGGCTGTCGTTGCCCACCACGATCGGCGGCTGCACGTCGGGCAGGCCCTTCAGGCGTGCGAGCGTGAGCTGGAACATGGTGCGGTCTTCGGTCACGCCGATGAACTGCTTGGGATACGTAGCGCGGGACAGCGGCCAGAGGCGCGTGCCGGAACCGCCGGACAGAATGACGGGAACCATCGGGTAGAAACCTCTGAAGGGAAAAGTTACGAACGAGTATATCGACGGGGCCTGCGCCGGCACTCGGCGCCGGCGAACGTCCTCAATGGTCGTGGTGCAGGAATTTAGGCTGTTTCGGCAGGCGCAGGCTCACCAGAAAAGCGATCGCCATCATTACCGTCACATACCAGTAGAAAGTCTGCTGCATGTCGATGTCCTTGAGGTAGAGCGCCA
>JAKONS010000510.1 GCA_022701845.1 Burkholderiaceae bacterium | reverse complement strand
GGCCCACCTTGGCGGCGATGAGGAACGATTTCTCGATGCCGGCCTCGTCCATGCGGCGCAGCATCTGCTCGTGGTCCAGGCCGCGCATCAGGTAGTCGGCGACATTCATCTTGCCGCTGTAGAACTTCTCGCGGCGGGGGCGCATGTCGAGCACCTCCGGCGTCCAGATGTTGACCACCGCGTCGATCGCGCCGATGTCGTAGTGCTTGTCGCTCATGTCGCTCATGTGGTTGTCTCGCCTCTCGTCGTGGATGCGCGGTCGCCCGGCATCGGGTCCAGGGTCTTCTCGCCGATTACGGGGTGATCTTGGCGTTGGCCACCGCACGCTGCCAGTTGCCGATGTCGGTGCGCACCTTGGCGGCGAAGGCGGCCGGGTTGCTCGGCGCCGGGTCCAGGCCGGCGTCGATCATCCGGGCGCGGATGTCGGGCAGGGCCAGCACCTCGTTCAGGGCGGTGTTGAGCCGGGTCACCACGTCGGCCGGGGTGCCGGGCGGCGCCATCAGGCCGTACCAGACGTTGAAATCGAAGCCGGGCACGGTGTCGGCCACCGGCGGCACCTCGGGCAGCACCGCCGAGCGGGCCAGGGTGCTCACGCCCAGCGCCTTCAGCTTGCCGGTCTTGATCAGCTGCAGCGCGCCGCCCAGGTTCACGAAGCCGGCCTCGATCTGGCCCGACATGATGTCGAGCTGGATCTGCGCCGAGCCGCGGTACGGCACATGGACCATGCTGGTGCCGGTGGCCGACGCCAGGGTGGCGCCCATGATGTGGGTGCTGCTGCCGACGCCGACCGAGCCGTAGCTGATCTTGTCGGGGTTCTTGCGGGCGTACTCGACGAACTCCTTCATCGAGCCGGCCGGGAAATTGGGGCCGACCACCAGCACGGTCGAGCCGGAGACGATCTGGCCGATCGGCTGGAAATCCTTCACGCTGTCGTACTGCGGCTTGTCGGGCAGCGACGGGCTGATGGCGATCGGGCCGACGTTGGCGAACAGCAGGGTGTAGCCGTCGGGCCGGGCGCGCGCCACGTACATCGAGCCGATGGTGCCGTTGGCGCCGCTCTTGTTGTCGAGGATGAAGGCCTGGCCGAAGCGGGTGGTGAGCTTCTCCAGGATCGGCCGGATGATCGCGTCCGACGGGCCGCCCGGCGCCCAGGTGTTGATCACCGTCACCACCCGCTCCGGGTATTCGGCGAAGGCGCTGCCGGCGGCCAGTACGCAGGCCAGGGTGGCGAGTGCGGTGCGCACCGTTTTCTTGAGGCTGGAGATCATGTCGGGCACGCCCGCGGGCGCTCGGCTAGGGGTGGAGGAATGGGCCGAATTCAGCTTAGGACCGCCCACATTGTTCTGTCAATGGGACATTTGAAAGCGCACCGGCGCAGTGCCGTGCGAGGCCCTTCGCACCGATCGGCAGCGCAGATCCGCACCAGGACGACGCCGTCCGCACCACCCTTAAATGTATTATTGACAGAACATTCCAACCGCTCCTAGGATGGCCGCATGTCGCGCACGCTCCCGCTGCCCAAATACCACCGTGTCTACCTGGTGCTGCGCGAGCAGCTGGGCGAGGGCGCCTTCGCCGCCGGCCTGCCCGGCGAGCTGGCGCTGATGCAGCAGTTCGAGGTGTCGCGGGTGACGGTGCGCAAGGCGCTGGAGCAGCTGGCGGGCGAAGGCCTCATCTCCCGCGAGCCCGGCCGCGGCACCCGCCCCATCGTGCAGGCCGCGGCGTCGGCCGGCGACAAGGCCTCGGGCCGGCTGGCGGGCTTCTTCGAGAACCTGGTGACGATGGGGCTGAAGACCACCGTCAAGGTGGTCGAGGTGGCCGGCATCACCGCCTCCGAATCGGTGGCCGCCGCGCTGGCGGTGGCGCCCGGCTCGGAGGTGCAGAAGGCGGTGCGGGTGCGGCGCACCCGCGAAGGCCCGGTCTCGCTCATCACCACCTATGTGCCGGGCGAGCTGGCCCGGGGCTTCGGCCGGCGCGAGCTCTCCAGCAAGCCGATCCTGCTGCTGCTGGAAGAGTCCGGCGTGCACGTGGGCCGGGCCACCCAGACCATCACCGCGCGGCTGGCCGACGCCACCGTGGCCGAACACCTCGACGTGCCGGTCGGCACCGCGCTGCTGGCGGTGCGCCGGCTGGTGTTCGACACCGACGACAAGCCGGTGCAGTGGCTGCTCGGCCTGTACCGGCCCGATCGCTACGAGTACCAGATGGAGCTGTCCCAGGTCGGTGGCGTCGATGCCCGGGTCTGGGTCAGCCGCGACGTGTCCGCGCATCTCACCTGAACAGGACACCCCCCATGGATTCCACACCCCTGCCGGCGCGCACGCTGGCCCAGAAGATCATCGCCCGCGCCGCCGGCCTGCCGTCGGCCCGGGTGGGCGAGATCGTCAACTGCCGGGTCGACCTGGCGATGTTCCACGACTCCTCCGGCCCGCGCCGCCTGAAACCGATGCTCGAAGAGCTGGGCGCCACCATCTGGGACAAGGACAAGGTGGTGCTGGTGATGGACCACTACGTGCCCGAGGCCGACGACGACGCGCGCCGCATCGTGCGCATCGCCCGCGACTGGGCGCGCGAACAGCAGCTGCCCCATGTGCACGACAGCATCGGCATCTGCCATGTGGTGCTGCCGGAGCAGGGGCACCTGAAGCCGGGCATGTTCTGCGTCGGCGGCGATTCGCATTCGCCCACCGGCGGCGCTTTCGGCTCCTACATGTTCGGCGTCGGCAGCACCGAGATGCTGGGCGTGGTGGTCACTGGCGAGCTGTGGGTGCGGGTGCCGCAGACCTTGCGCATGGACTGGTCCGGGCGCCTGGCCGAGGGCGTTACCGCCAAGGACATGATGCTGCACATCATCGGCAGCCTGGGCATGAACGGCGGCCGCTACGAGGCGGTCGAGTTCACCGGCTCGGCGGTGCGTGCGCTGTCGATGGCCGAACGCATGACGCTCTGCAACATGACCGCCGAGATGGGCGCGCAGACCGGCCTGGTGGCGCCCGACGACACCACCCGCGAGTGGCTGCTGGCCCAGGGCACGCGGCTGTCGGCCGACGACCTGGCGCACTGGAACGACTGGCACAGCGACGAGGACGCGCCATGCGAGCGCACCGATTTCGACGCCGCCGCGCTGGCGCCGCAGGTGGCCGCGCCGCACAGCCCGGCCAACACCCGCCCGGTGGGCGACTACGACGACGTACCGGTCGACGTGGCCTACATCGGCGCCTGCACCGGCGCCAAGCTGGAAGACCTGGCCGCCGCCGCCCAGGTGCTGCGCGGCCACCGGGTGGCCGGCGGGGTGAGCCTGATCGTGGCACCGGCCAGCCTGAAGGACCAGGCCGAGGCCGAGCGCCTGGGCCATATGCAGGTGCTGCGCGACGCCGGCGCCCAGGTGCTGCCGACCGGCTGCGGCGCCTGCGCCGGCTACGGCGGCAGCATTCCGGACGATTCCAACGTGATGTCGACCACCGCCCGCAATTTCCGCGGCCGCATGGGCTCGGCCAGCGCCCGGGTCTACCTGGCGTCGCCGTTCACCGTGGCCGCCTCGGCGCTGCGTGGCCGCATCACCGATCCGCGGGAGTGCCTGGCATGAACGAGACGACACCGATAGCGCCCGCCGACACCCACCGTGTCTGGAAACTCGGCAGCGACATCGACACCGACGCGCTGGCCCCCGGGGCCTACATGAAGCTGGGCATCGACGCGATCGCCGCGCACTGCCTGGAAGCGATCCGCCCGGACTTCGCCGCCGGGGTGCGCCCGGGCGACGTGGTGGTGGCCGGCTCCGGCTTCGGCATCGGCTCCTCCCGGGAGCAGGCGCCGGCGGCGCTGGTGCGCCTGGGCGTGGCCGCGGTGATCGCGCCCAGCTACAGCGGGCTGTTCTTCCGCAACGCCTTCAACGTCGGCCTGATCCTGCTGACCTGCGAGCGCGCCGACGAGATCGCCGAGGGCGACCGCATCGCGCTGGATGCCGATGCCGGCACCGTCACCACCGCGGCGGGCGAGCGCCTGGCCTGCGCACCGATCCCCGGCTTCCTGCTCGCCATGGCGCGGGCGGGCGGGCTGCTGAACACCCTCAAGCTGAAGCTGGCCGACCGGCCGAAGCACGAGCCGACCACCCCAGGAAGCACCCCATGACCCCTCCCACCGCACCGGCGCTCGATCCGGTCACCCTCGCCGTGCTGCGCGGCCGGCTCGAGCAGGTGGCCGACGAGATGGACGCCACCCTCTACCGCAGCGCCTTCAACCCGATCATCGCGGAGGCCCACGACGCCTGCCACGGTATCTACGACGCGGGCAGCGGCGACACCCTGGTGCAGGGCAAGTCGGGCCTGCCGATCTTCGTCGGCGCGATGGCGTTCGCGGTGCGCGCCGCGGCCAAGGCGGCGGCCGGCCGGGGCGGCATGCAGGACGGCGACGTCTGGCTGTTCAACGACCCGTACGAGGGCGGCACCCACGCCAACGACTTCAAGTTGGTCAAGCCCTTCTTTCGCGGCGGCAGGCTGTTCTGCTACCTGGCGTCGGCCGCGCACTGGCACGACGTCGGCGGCGCGGTGCCCGGCAACTACAACCCGGCGGCCACCGAATGCTGGCAGGAGGCGGTGCAAATTCCGCCGGTGCGCATCCTGCGGGCCGGTGCCGACGCGATCGACGCCGACGTGTTGGCCATCCTGCTGGCCAACACCCGCCTGCCCGACAGCCTGTGGGGCGACCTGAACGGCCAGCTGGCCGCGCTGGAGCTCGGCGCGCGCCGGCTCGCCGGCCTGCTCGACGAGCAGGGCGACGACACGGTGCAGCAGGCGATGGCCGAGCTGCGCCAGCGCGCGGTGCGGCTGATGCGCTCGCACATCGGCTCGCTGCCCGACGGCCGCTACAGCTTCGACGACATGCTCGACAACGACGGGGTGAAGGACGAGCCGCTGGCCATCGCGCTCGACATGACCATCGCCGGAGAGCGCATGACCCTCGATTTCAGCCGCACCGCGCCGGCCTGCGCCGGGCCGGTGAACATCTCGCGCGCCACCGCCATCGCCGCCTGCTATGTGGCGCTGAAGCACCTGTTCCCCGATGTGCCGGCCAATGCCGGCGTGCTCGACGCGGTCGATTTCGTGCTGCCCGACGGCCTGGTGATCTCGGCCGACCGGCCGCGTCCGGTGGGCGGCTATACCGAGACCATCCTGCGCATGATCGACGTGATCTTCAGCGCCGCCGCGCAGGCCGACCCCCGCCGCGCGGTGGCCCAGGCCTACGGCACCATCAACGCGCTGTCGATCGCCGGCCACCGCAGCAGCGGGCCGCGCAAGGGCCAGCGCTGGGTGATGTTCAGCTTCTTCGGCGGCGGCCACGGCGGCCATGCCGCGGGCGACGGCCTGAACCACGGCAACGCGCCGATCTCCACCGCCACCATCCCGCCGCTGGAGATCCTGGAGGCCGCCTACCCGGTGCGCTTCACCCAGTGGGCGCTGCGCCAGGGCTCGGGCGGCGCGGGGCAGTTCCGCGGCGGCCTGGGCGCGGTCTACGAGATCGAGCTGCTGGAGGAGGCGGCCGACGTGTTCGTCTTCGGCGAGCGGGGCCGCCATGCGCCCAAGGGCATCGCCGGCGGCGGCGACGGCGCGCTCAACGTCTTCAGCTACCAGCAGGACGGCCAGTGGAAGGAGCCGCCGATGGCCTCGAAGATGCTCGGCATCAAGCTGGCGCGCGGCGAGAAGGTGCGATTGCAGACCCCCGGCGGCGGAGGCTGGGGCGACCCGGCCGCCCGCGCCCCCGAAAAGAAGGACGCCGCATGAGCGCGCAGATCAGCAGCAGCGCCGGCAACGGCAACGGCCCAGGCAGCAAACACATCGTCGTCGGCGTGGACGTCGGCGGCACCTTCACCGACCTGTTCGTGCTCGACGAATCGACCGGCACCGCCAGCATCGTCAAGGTGCCCTCGACCCGCGGCGAGGAATCGCGCGGCTTCATGAACGGGGTGGCGCGCATCGGCGCGGCCTCCGACATCGCCACCATCGTGCACGGCACCACCGTCGGCACCAATGCGCTGCTGGAGCGCAAGGTGGCGCGCACCGGCATCATCACCACCCGCGGTTTCCGCGACGTGCTGGAGATGCGCCGGCGCGACCGGCCGCAGACCTGGGGCCTGCGCGGCGCCTTCACCCCGATCGTGCCGCGCGAGCTGCGGCTGGAGGTCGACGAGCGGGTGCTGGCCGACGGCAGCATCCACACCCCGGTCGACCTCGACCAGGTGCGCGCCCAGGCGCAGGCCCTGATCGACGCCGGCTGCGAGGCGGTCTGCGTGTTCTTCATCAACACCTATGCCAACCCGGCCAACGAACGCGCCGCGGCCGAGGTGGTGCGCGCGATGTGGCCCAACGGCTATGTCACCGCGGCGGCCGAGGTGCTGCCCGAGATCCGCGAATTCGAGCGCTGCTCCACCGCCACCCTGAACGCCGCATTGCAGCCGGTGGTCGGCAGCTACCTGACCCGGCTGGAGGGCGACCTGCGCGGCCAGGGCTTCGACGGCGAACTGCTGATCGTGCAGAGCAACGGCGGCGTGATGTCGCGCGCCACCACCTGCGAGGTGCCGGTGCGCACCGCGCTGTCGGGGCCGGCGGCCGGCGTCATCGCCTGCGCGGCCATCGCCCGGGCCGCCGGCTACCCGGACACCATCACCGGCGACATGGGCGGCACCTCGTTCGACGTGTCGCTGGTGGCCGGCGGTGAGGCGGCGCTGGCGGCGCAGACCTCGATCGACTTCGGCATGGTGGTGCGCTCGCCGATGATCCAGATCGAGACCATCGGCGCCGGCGGCGGCTCGATCGCCTCGGTGGACGCCAGCGGCATGCTGCAGGTGGGCCCCGAGTCGGCCGGCAGCATTCCGGGCCCGGCCTGCTACGGCCGCGGCAACACCCGGCCCACCGTCACCGACGCCAACGTGCTGCTGGGCCGCATCGCCGCCGACCGGCCGCTGGGCGGCGGCCTGCTGGCCGCGCTCGACGGCGAGGCCTCGCGCCGCGCCATCGCCACCCATGTGGCCGAGCCGCTGGGGCTGGACGCACTGGCCGCGGCGGAAGCCATCCTCACCGTCGCCAACGCCCGCATGGCCGGCGCCATCCGCCTGGTGTCGATCGAGCGCGGCCACGATCCGCGCCGCTTCGCCTACATGCCCTTCGGCGGCGGCGGCGCGCTGCATGTCTGCGCCATGATGCGCGAGGTGGGCGTGACCACCGGCATCGTGCCGCGCTACCCGGGCGTGACCTCCGCCCTGGGCTGCGTGATGGCCGACATGCGCCACGACGCGGTGCAGACGCTCAACCGCGGCCTGCTGGAACTGGACTGGGACGAGCTGCGCGCGCGGGTGCAGGCCCTGTCGGCCGCCAGCCAGCAGCGGCTGGACGCGGCCGGCGTGCGCTTCGCCGGCGTGCACGAACTGGTCGAGTTCGACATGCTCTATGCGGGGCAGACCCACACCGTGTCGGTGACCGTCACCCGCGACACGATGCACCCCGAGGGCCTGCGCACCGCCTTCGAGGCCGCCTACCGCAGCGCCTTCGGCCGCTCGCTCGACGGCATCGCGATCCGGGTGATGAACCTGCGCTACGCCCGCATCGGCGAGCGCCCGAAGTTCGACTTGGCGGTGCTGGCACCGCAGGCCGTCGAGATGCCCGCGCCGCTCGGCACCCAGCGGGTGTTCCACGCCGGCAGCTGGTGGGAGGCGGTGCGCCATGCGCGGCTGGACATGCCGATCGGCGCGCGGGTGGTCGGCCCGGCTATCCTGGAGCAGCCCGACACCACCGTCTGGCTGGAGCCCGGCTTTGCCGCCGAGGTGGACCGCCTGGG
>JAKONS010000509.1 GCA_022701845.1 Burkholderiaceae bacterium | reverse complement strand
TGCCCACGAAGTCGCGCATCGCCTGGCTGTCGTACAGCGCCTCGTCGGCCAGGCCGTACCACTGCTGCAGGCAGTACATGCACAGCATCTTGGAGACACCGACGGGCTGGCGCCCGACACGTCCACTCGTGGGGTACAGCGGCTCGATCACGGCAATCAAGCGCGACCATGGCACCACCCGCTCCATCTCGGCGAGGAGCATTTCGCGTCGCGTGCGCTTCTTCTTCATCGCGTACTCGGCGCTGGCAAAGCTGCGTTGGCTCATGGGTGGAGGATCCTGCGATTCACGATGGCTTCGGGCGCGCACAAGCTGTGCCCGCAACATCCTTATTGATCAGCGTCTCCTTAGTGAAAACCGGTGGAGCGGGCGAAGAGAATCGAACCCTATTAAGCTCCTCGATTCCTAAAGGAAATCTTCGACATGTGCTGCAGGAGGTTACACAGAGCGAATCTTACCCTAGTTCGCTATTTAAGCACGCCTGTATTCTTGTAATTCCAAAATCGATTGATAAATAAAAAATGCCAGGCCCAGTAAGAATTTTTCCTGAAAGATTTCCTTTGCCGGACTATTTGTCTAAGCTCCCAGAAATAAAAAGGGGCATGGTTGAGGAAATGTTTAACCAAGCAATGACTATTTTTGGATCAATTCCTTATCGATATAGAACCTCAGTACCCGTTCCAGAGTTGCGCATAATTATTTCTAATTCTCTTTTTGCTGCATCTGCGCCCGGTTTAATGGAGATAAGTGAGGGTCTTATTGATCACTGTTTATGGAATGGTTTTTCCCTAAGTGAGGGGATTGTCGATGACGAATTCCTACGGCAGAAAGTGGACCCGAATTTAATTGGGTCTGTTATGTTGACTTGGGTCATGGCTCACGAGCATTTTCATGTAGTTAGAAAAAACAACGAAGTTTCTAAAATAAACGACGAAGACGTAACCAAAGTTCCGTTTGATCATATGACGGAGATGGCTTTTGAGCGGGATGCTGATTTATGCGCAATCGATGAGGTGTATCGACTATTGAAGAATACCTTCCAAGGTCAGATGGCAGACATCTCCATACGCAGTCTGGCAATCTACTCGGTATTTTGGGCTTTGCGAACTCTTCCTCAAGAGAAGGAAAACACCTCATTTGTTAGCACTCATCTTTCGCCTGAAATAAGGCTTTTGAGCTTTGTATTGAAATTAGCTAGCATAAATGAAAGAACAGGCAAAGGATTTCTTGCTGACGTGAACCTGCAATTACCAGAAACGTGGGATAAAATTGTTGTTCTACACAAAGTTTTGATCGCGTGCGAAATGGAATTTAGAATCAGGCACCCGGAGCCTAAGAAGTTTGGCTCTCCCACTTTCAGCATTGATAGGTTAATGCAAGAGGATTCTATGGGGGCAATCAAAGAATGGGACCGTATCCAAAGATTGGTCGAAGATGTTGCCCATGGTGAATCTTTTAAATAGCCCGCCCTGAACAATTCCGTTTTCAGCCGATGAAAAATTGACGATCAAGCGGCGGCGCAGTCAGCGCCGCAATGACGGCCGCTATCGGCAACCCGAGTCGGGCGCAATAAAGCCGCAGCGCGGCCAGAATCAGGCGCATGTTGTGCCCGGCGCTGCACATCACCGCATGTAGCGCATCGCCCAGCGCGCCCTTGAGCGGATTGCGGCTCAGCCGCCCGTCTATCTTCATGTAGACATCCGTACAGACGCTGTATTGGAAAGCAACAGTACAAAGCTGAGCTGACTACTATTCTGGACACCAAAACGCGATTTGCTCACTACAGTGGTCAGTAATACAATTTTCATTATGTTAATAATATAAATATTGCTTAGTTTTGTTCTGTTAATTCTTATCTAAACTAACAATTGCGCTTTCAACCGGCCACAATCCGGCGCGCACGTTCGACCACTGGCAGGTCGATCATCTGCCCGCGCAGCGAGACGGCGCTACCGCCTGCGGCGTCAAACGCGGCAATGACCTCCATCGCACGTCGTTTTTCTTCCAAAGTCGGCTTGAATGCCCGATGCACGCCTTCGACCTGCCGAGGGTGGATACACAACTTGCCACCGAATCCTAGACGGCGTGTCCGATCGATATCGGACCAGACCACTTCGACGTCGATCGCGGTACTGACGCCGTCGATAGGTGGCGGCAAGTCGGCATAACGCGATTCCAGCGCGATCGTCGTCCTTGCTGCCGTCATACCCAGCTCGTCGATGCCGTCGGCCATGCCGGCATCGAGACTGAAATCGATGCTGCCGAAGGCCAGTCGAGTCACGCCGGCCAAGGCCGCCGTCCCGCGCAGCTCGAGCAGGCCGCGCACGGTCTCGATCAGCGCCACGGCTTCCCTCGGCCCGCCCGGGCGCGACGCCTCCAGCGCCGCCGCCATGGCGGCGGGTTCGGCCTTCGGGCACACCAGGCCGGCACCCGCGATGCCGGCCAGCATCGCCAAGTCGGCATCGAACCAAGCGGTGTCGATCGCGTTGATGCGCACCAGCGCCGGGGCGCCGGGATGGGTGGCTAGCCAGTCGGACACCGCCGAGCGGGCGACGTCCTTGGCCGCAGGCGCGACCGCGTCCTCCAGGTCGAGGATGACCCGGTGCGCGCCGCTGGCCACGGCCTTGTCGAAGCGCTCGGGTCGATCGCCCGGGACGAAGAGATAGCTGCGGGGCAGGTGATGCATGGGGTCAACCTCGGGAACGGAAATGCGCCGTCGCCGTCATCGCCGTCGAGCCGTCCGGCGCCAGTGCGCGCAGCGCGAGACGATCCACGCCGTCCGGCTCGGCGCACAGCACCAGCGGCTCGTTCGCGAAGAGCGGCTGCAGGCCCTTGAATTCGAATGCGTCGAGCGTTCGTCCCGGCTGCGCATCGATGGCGTGCGCCTGCAGCAGCGTGGCCGTCAGCGGGCCGTGCACGACCAGGTCGCGGTAGTGCTCGACCTCGCGGGCATAGGACTGGTCGTAATGGATGCGATGGCCGTTGAAGGTCAGCGCCGAGTAGCGGAACAGCAGTACCGGGTCGGGCCGCACCGCGCGCTGCCAGGTCGCCGATGCGGCGGACGCGTCGACGGCCGCGGGGGGCGTGGCGCTCGCCGGGGCGGTCGACGCCTCGCGGTAGACGATGTCCTGTTCCTCGACGATGCGGTCGCGGCCCTCGCTGGCGATGCGGTGGGTGACGGTGACGAAGCACATGCGACCGCTGCGGCCCTCCTTGGGCACGACGCGTTCGATTCGGCTGCTGCGGGTGGCCGGCGCGCCCACCGCCAGCGACTCCAGATATCTGACGCGACTGCCCGCCCACATGCGGCGCGGCAGCGCCAGCGGCGGCAGGAAGCCGTGCGGGGTGCGAAACGGATGGCCGTCTTCGCCGAGGTCGGCCTGCGCCGCCACCGGATTGAAGAACAGCCACTGCCAGCCCGGCGGCAGCGCGTCGCCTTCGCGCGGCGC
>JAKONS010000489.1 GCA_022701845.1 Burkholderiaceae bacterium | reverse complement strand
GCCGCCCACCACGATCTCCTTGCCGCGGCCCTGGGCCAGCGCCCAGTGCGGCACCGCCAGGCCGCCGGCCGAGGCGAGGGACGCCGCGCCGAGGGCGAAACCGCGGCGGGTCCATCCGTTTGCTGCTGTGTGCATGGAAAACATCCTTTTTTGCAGTGACGGCGCCACCGCCCCGATCTGGGACGCCCCGCGCCAAAATTGTGCACAATTTCAATCGTTTCGTGCACATGTTCACCACAACGCAGGATTCGCGCCAGGCTCGCCACGCGGCCGATTTGCCGGGGACGCGGCGCCACCGGGAAGCGCCTGATAGGGCCTGCACCGATAATCCGGCCCCGGTTTTCCAAATCCAACACGCAAGAAAGCGAGACCCTCCATGACCCGTGTCATCCGCCGCACCGCCCTGGCCGCCCTGGCTGGCGCCGCCGTATCGGCCACCCTGCCCGTCCTGGCGCAGCCCGCACCCTGGCCGAACAAGCCGATCCGCATGATCGTGCCGTTCTCCGCCGGTGGCGCCAACGACCTGATGGCGCGTGCCGCCGCCGAGGGCGCGTCGCGCCGCCTCGGCCAGCCGATCGTCATCGAGAACAAGCCGGGCGGCTCCACCAGCCTGGGCTCGGCCCTGGTGGCCCAGGCCAAGCCCGACGGCTACACCTTCCTGATCAGCGCGGCCGGGGTCATCTCCAACAGCCTGATCAAGAAGAACATGCCCTACAAGGACGCCGAGCTGACGCCGGTGGCGATGGTCGGCCTGGCACCCTCGGTGGTGCTGGTGCCGGCCGACGCGCCCTACAGCAACCTCAAGGAATTCATCGCCGCCAGCAAGCAGGGCCAGGGCTTCCACTGGGCCACCGCCGGTACCGGCAGCACGCCGCATTTCGTCTCCGGCATCCTGGAGACCCAGTACGGCGCCAAGCTCGACATCATTCCGTACAAGAGCGGCTCCGAGTCGATCACCGCGGTGCTCGGCAAGCAGGTCGAAGCCACCTCCGAGGCCAGCATCGTCGCCCTGCCCTATGTCAAGAGCGGCAAGCTGAAGGCGCTGGCCGACACCTGGACCGCGCGCATCTCGGCCTATCCGCAGCTCAGCACCGCGGTCGAGCAGGGCTTCCCCGACATGCAGATCGCGCACTGGTGCGGCGTGCATGCGCCGGCCGGCACGCCCGCCGACATCCTCGACAAGATGGCCGCCGCCATCGACGCCGCCATGAAGGACCCGGCCACCGCCGAGCACCTGAAGTCGGTCGGCATCGAGCCGGTCGGCGGCACCCGGGCCTCGTTCGTGAAGTTCGTCAACGAAGAGCGCGCCCGCCTGGGCAAGGTGGTCACCGCCACCGGCATGAAGGACGAATAAGCCGTCGCGGCCAGCGCCGGATGTGGGAAAGTCGGGCTATTCGACGCAAGGACGAACGATGAACCCCTCCGAACCCACCGATGCGCCCAAACGCCGCTGGCTGCCGTCTCCCGCCGGCGTCACCGGCGTGGTGCTGGCAGGCCTGGTGATCTACGGCGTGTTCCGCGACCGCAGCCCCGATCCGCAGACGCTGCAGGCGGTGCGCGACCGGGTCGACGCCTGTTGGAACGAGAGCCGGCGCGCCACCGGCACCGGCGACCAGCAGCGCGAGAAGACCGCCGAATGCCAGCGCCTCGACAGCGCTTTCCGCAAGCAGTTCGGCGGCACGCCCTGAGCGGCGACAGGCCCGACGCGCCTATCGCCTCCATCGAAACCGCAGGCGCGCCGATTCGGCCGCTTGCGGGACAATCTCGGAATAGCTCTAAAAACCAGAGGTTCCGAATTGACAACTTCCCCTGTTCCGGCGGTTAAACCGCCGTTCTACAAGTCCCTCTACCTGCAGGTCATCTTCGCGGTGATCGTCGGCGTGCTGCTGGGCCACTTCTATCCGCATGCGGGCGAGGCGATGAAGCCGCTGGGCGACGGCTTCATCAAGCTGATCAAGATGATCATCGCGCCGATCATCTTCTGCACCGTGGTGGTCGGCATCGCCGGCATGGAGGACATGAAGAAGGTCGGCAAGACCGGCGGGCTGGCGCTGCTGTATTTCGAGGTGGTCAGCACCCTCGCGCTGATCGTCGGCCTGGTGCTGATCAACCTGCTCAAGCCCGGCGCCGGCATGGACATCGACGCCAGCACCATCGACACCAAGGCCATCGCCGCCTACACCGACCCGAGCAAGATGCAGGGCACGGTCGACTTCCTGATGGCGATCATCCCGAACACGCTGGTCGACGCCTTCGCCAAGGGCGAGGTGCTGCAGGTGCTGCTGATCGCCATCCTGTTCGGCTTCGCGCTGCACAAGTTCGGCGGCCGCGGAACCCTGGTGTTCGACGTGATCGAGAAGGGCTCGAAAGTGCTGTTCGGCATGGTCAACATGATCATGAAGGTGGCCCCGATCGGCGCCTTCGGTGCCATGTCCTTCACCATCGGCAAGTACGGCATCGCCTCGCTGTTCTCGCTCGGCAAGCTGATGGCGGTGTTCTACATCACCTGCCTGCTGTTCGTCTTCGTGGTGCTGGGCACCATCGCCCGGCTGCACGGCTTCAGCGTGTGGAAGCTGATCAAGTACATCAAGGAAGAACTGCTGATCGTGCTGGGCACCTCGTCCTCCGAATCCGCCCTGCCGCGGATGATGGAGAAGATGGAGAACCTGGGCGCCGACAAGGCCACCGTCGGCCTGGTGATCCCCACCGGCTACTCGTTCAACCTGGACGGCACCTCGATCTACCTGACGATGGCCGCGGTGTTCATCGCCCAGGCCACCAACACCGACCTCACCCTGATGCAGGAACTCACCCTGCTGGCGGTGCTGCTGCTCACCTCCAAGGGTGCCGCCGGCGTCACCGGCAGCGGCTTCATCGTGCTGGCCGCCACCCTGTCGGCGGTCGGCCATGTGCCGGTGGCCGGCCTGGCGCTGATCCTGGGCATCGACCGCTTCATGTCCGAAGC
>JAKONS010000452.1 GCA_022701845.1 Burkholderiaceae bacterium | reverse complement strand
GGTGGCCAGCACCGTGGTGTAGTCGGCCTTGCCCTCCAGCAGCACGAAGATGATGGCGGCCATCAGCGACCAGTGCACCGCCGACAGCACCTGCTGCAGCACCGCGATGCGGATGCCCGGCATCGGAATCGCCTTGCCGCGGATGACCAGGTCGCGGCCGTCCCGACCGCCGCGCCAGGCACACAGCGCGAGATACGCCACCGCGATCGCCAGGGCCACGCCGCCCAGCGCGCGCATGTCGCCGATGCCGACGTCCCACTTGGCCGGCACCTGCAGCGGCCAGACCAGGAAGATCACCCCGGCGAGCGCGCAGTAGCCGATCCAGTTGGTCACCATGCTGAGCGCGGTGACATGGGTGATCTGGCTGCCGGTGAGGCCGTAGCGGCTGTAGAGGCGGTAGCGGAAGGCGACGCCGCCGACGATGGTGCCGAGGTTGAGGTTGAACGCGTAGCTGATGAAGGTGATGAACATCACCAGCCGGTTCGACAGCTTGTGGCGCGAGCGGTAGCGGCCGATCAGGTCGAACGAGCAGTACACCGCGTAGGTGAGCACGGTGAGCAACGCGGCCCAGCCCAGCACGCTGGTGGGAATTTCCTTCAACGACGTCCAGACGCTGCCCCATTCGATGGTGCGGGCCCGCCCGATGATGAGCCAGGCCACCAGCGCGAAGAACGCGATGCTGACGCCGCGCTTGGTCCACGGCCACCAGGGCTGTTGCTGCCAGCTGCGAATGTCCTTCCAGCGGAAGGCGACCGGTGCGGATTCAGGCGGCATCGGTACGGGTGGCGCCGACCGGCGCCTGGCCTTCGATGGTGTCGGGCAGCTGCACCGGCAGAGCCCGCTTGCGCGGGTTGGGCAGCCAGGTGGCGGCGATCGGATACCAGCGCAGGAAGTGGAAGACGAAGAAGCTGCGCACCAGGCGCCAGCCGCTCCACACCTGCTCCAGGTCGTGCGCCTCGATGCGTTTGCAGCTGTGGTCCATCAGCTGCGCCATGCGTTGGTAGAGCTGGTGGTTGAAGGCCTTGTCGCGGATCACGACATTGGCTTCGAGGTTCAGCGACAGGCTCAGCGGATCGAGATTGCTGGAGCCGACGGTCGACCAGCTGTCGTCCATCAGCGCCACCTTGCCGTGCAGCGGCCGGTCGCAGTATTCATAGATGCGCACGCCGGCCTGCAGCAGGTAGTGGTACAGCATGCTGGCGGCGGTCTTCACGATCGGCATGTCGGGCTGGCCCTGCAGGATCAGGTCGACCTGCACGCCGCGCTGCGCGGCCCGGCGCATTTCCTTGATCAGGCGGAAGCCGGGAAAGAAATACGCGTTGGCGATCACCACCCGCTGCCGCGCGGCGCGGATGGCGGCGCGGTACTGGCGCTCGATGTCGTTGGTGTGGCGGTGGTTGTCGCGGGTGACGAAGAACGCGTCGGCGCTGCCGGTGGCGGCGATCGCTTCCGACGGGATCGCCTTGATGCGGCGCCGGAACCAGTGCCGGCCCTGGCCGCCGACCGCGATCGAATGCAGCGCGAAGCGGTGGATATGGCCGACCAGCGGGCCGGTGATTTCCACCGAGTAGTCCTGCTTGGCCTCGGGGCCGTAGTCGCCCAGGTGGTCGGCCGAGTAGTTGATGCCGCCGACGAAGGCCCGCTCGCCGTCGACCACCACGATCTTGCGGTGCATGCGGCGCAGCCAGCCGTAGCGCACGCCCAGCACCCGGTGCCCGGGGTCGTAGACCCGGAAGCGCACCCCGGCGTCGGTAAGCGACTTGAGGAATTCACGCGACAGGTCGGGCGAGCCGAAGCCGTCGACCATGACGTCGATCTTGACTCCGCGCCGGGCCGCCGTGAGCAGCGCGTCGCGCAATGCCAGCCCGACCTTGTCCTCGAACAGGATGAAGGTTTCGAGCAGCACCTCGCGCTGGGCGGCCGCGATGGTGTCGAACACGCGCGGGAAGAATTCCTCGCCGTTCTCGAGCAGCTTGAAATCGTTGCCGGCGATCCAGCGCAGGCGGCGCCCGCCGCGGCCCGGCTGGGCGATCCTGACCTGCGTTTCCGCCTCCCCCGTCATACGGTCAGTTCCGCGGCCAGCGGAGCATGGTCGGACAGGGTGGACCACGGCTTGCGCGGCAGCACGATCGGCGAATGCGCGGTGGCGTTGCGCACATAGATGCGGTCGAGGCGTAGCACCGGCATCTTCGAGGGAAAGGTGCGGGCGGCTTCGCCATTGGCCTGGATGAACACCTCGCGCAGGCCGCAGCCTTCTTCGAGGATGTCGTGGGCACGGCCGCGCCAGTCGTTGAAATCACCGGCCAGCACCACCGGCGCGTCGGCGGGGATGTCGTTGCGCACCAGTTCGTTGATCTTCATCAATTGCTGGCGGCGGTGGTTCTCGGCCAGGCCCAGGTGCACGCAGATGGCATGCACGTCCTGCTCGCGGTCGGGGATGCGCAGCACGCAATGCAGCATGCCGCGGCGTTCGGGGCCGGCGATGGAAACATCGTGGTTCTGGTAATGCACGATCGGGAATTTCGACAGCAGCGCGTTGCCGTGGTGGCCGTTGTCGTAGACCGCGTTGCGGCCGTAGGCGAACTGCTGCCAGATTTCGTCGGCCAGGAATTCGTAGTGCGGGTTCTGGGGAAAGTTGGCATGCCGGTCGGGGTGCTTGGCATGGGTGCCGAGCACTTCCTGCAGGAACACCACGTCGGCTGCCACCGCGCGCACCGCGTCGCGCAGCTCGTGCAGCATGAACCGGCGATTGAAGGAGGTGAAGCCCTTGTGGATGTTGACCGTGAGCACCTTGATGGTGAACGGTTTCAGGTCGGTGCTCATGGGTGCTTCGGGTGCTTTCGTCGCTGCGGGCAGGTCGTTTCGATGACCGAAGCATTTTCCCGGCCACCCGGGGGCCGAACCGTAGGACGGGACCCGAAATCCGGAAATGCCTTCCGGTGCGGAGCGGCCGGCCGCTCCGGATGGCGCTGCTTAGAAGGCGTGGGCGTAACGCAGCTGGACGTAGTTCTCGCCCGGGTTCGGCTTCTTGATGCTGGCGTTCGAGTAGTGCTGAACGCGCAAGGAGATTTCTTGTGCGCGACGCTCGCCGAAGCTGTAGCCGACCGCCACATGGGTGCCGAAATTGAAACGGGTGCTGAACGACTTCACGTCGCTGCGGTAGAGCACGTCGGTATAGGACACGCCGACGCCGCCGTCGACGAACCAGTTCGAGCGGCCTTCGTCGAAGCGCAGGCGGAAGGTGGGGGTGA
>JAKONS010000432.1 GCA_022701845.1 Burkholderiaceae bacterium | reverse complement strand
TGGTGCCGGCGCACCCAGGCGGTGGGCGACAGCAGCGTGGCGCCGAGCGGGTCGGCATGCAGCCGGTTCGGTGCGAAGACGTCGTCGGTGCGCTGGCGGCCGTCGTGCCAGGCCAGATCGACCCGGTAGACGGGCACCGTCGTGTGCGCGTCCTGCGGCAGCAGCCGGACATCGACGCCGTCGCCCAGCATCTCGGCCAGCGGATAGGCCTCCAGCGCGAAGCGCCGCGCCGGCGCCTGTGCATGCACCGGGTAGCGCACCGTCACCGCGCGCAGCCCGGCGGTGTCGACCTGCTCCAGGAAGTGGAAGACCAGGGGTTTGTAGGCACTGAAGAAACGCGCGTCGATGCCGGCGCGTGCCAGCCGCCGCTCGGCCCGGCGCCGGGCATCGGCGCCCTCGAACAGCCAGGCCTCGACCCGGCTGCCGGCGGCCGGGGCCAAGCGGAATTCACACACCCATTCGGCCAGGGTACGGGGCAGGGAGATGTCGAGCAGGATGGTCATGCCGGCGCAGTGTGCCCAATAAAAAAAGCCCGGCGGTGCGAACCGCCGGGCTTGTTTTTTCGTCGGCCCGGAAAGGCCGGCGACTGGCTCAGCTACGCGCCCACAGCGCGCCCAGCACGAAACCGATGCCGGCCACGGCTGCAATGGTGGCGACCGGGTTGGTCACCGCGGTTTCGCGCACCTGGTCGAGTGCCTTGCCATAGGTCTGCTGGACGCTGCCGGCGACCTGGCGGGCCTTGCCTTCGGCCTGGTTGTCGGCGTCGCCGGTGACGGCGCCCACGGCGTCCTGCACACGGCCTGCGATTTTTTGTACGGTGCCTTCGGCTTGTTCGAGCATGGTGTTCCTTCGAGTGGTGATGTGGACCCAGAGGGCCGGCTGCAAAACATTGAAGCTGATGCGAATCTACGGTCGGTTCTTCGGGTCGCCGATTGCCGGATCGCACCTTCTTCTGTAGGCAACGGGCTTATAAAGCGCGTTTCCCCCGGCGGTTTCGCCTCGCTACGCGGGCCGCGAACCTGCGGTGGTCAAATACACAGCTGGCAACGAAAGCCACGTTTCGCGCCGAATTCCGGCCTCCGCCCCCGCCTCCCGATCGATCCGCCGTGCAGCACTACCTCAACGTTCCCTTCGCCCAGAAAGACGCCGCCAAGGCGCTCGGCGCGCGCTGGGACGGCGCGGCCCGCCGCTGGTATGTGCCGGCCGGGCTCGACCTGTCGCTGTTCGCCGCCTGGAACAGCGATGCAGCCGGCGCGGGGGCGGTCGTCGCCCCGGCCGCGGCCGCGGCGCCCGCCGGTGCGAGCCTGCCGGCGCTGGCCGGTGGCGCCGGCCTGTCGGTGCCGGCGGGCCAGGGCGTGCCGCTGTCGCGCCTGCTGCAGGGCGTGGCCTCGGCGGTGGCGCAGGCCTTTGCCGCCGGGGTGTGGACCACGGTGGAGGTGGTGCAGGCCAACCTGCGCAACGGCCATGTCTTTCTGGAGGTGTCCGAGCGCGACGCCGAGGGCCGGGTGCTGGCCAAGGCCAACGCCGCCATCTGGGCCACCACCGCGGCGCGCATCCTGCCGGAATTCGAGGCCGCCACCGGCGCCACCCTGGCCGCCGGCATCAAGCTGTTGGTGCGGGCGCGGCCGGTGTTCAAGCCGCAGTTCGGTTTCAGCCTGGAGGTCGATGCCATCGACCCGGCCTTCACCCTGGGCGACCTGGAGGCCCGCAAGCGCGAGATCCGCCAGCGGCTGCAGGAAGAGGGCCTGTTCGACCGCAACCGCCGCCTGGCAGCGCCCTGGGACTACCGGCAGCTGCTGGTGATCGCGCCCGAAGGCGGCGCCGGCCTGGGCGATTTCCGGCACGAGGCCGACCGGCTGCAGCGCCACGGCCTGTGCGCCTTCCGCTATGCCTTCAGCCGCTTCCAGGGCGAGGGCGCCGCCGCCGAGATCGCCGAGGCGCTGCGCACCGCGCTGACGGCCGCGGCGCGGGCGGCAGGGGAGCCGCTCGACGCGGTGATCCTGATCCGCGGCGGCGGCGCGGTGAACGACCTGGCCTGGCTCAACGACTACGCGCTGGCGGCGGATCTCTGCCGGCTCGACCTGCCGGTGCTCACCGGCATCGGCCACGAGCGCGACAGCACCGTGCTCGACGAGGTGGCGAACCAGCGCTTCGACACGCCGAGCAAGGTGGTCGCCGGCATCGAGCAGCAGATCGTGCGGCGCGCCCGCGAGGCCCAGGCGCTGTTCGAGAGCACCGCGGCGCAGGCCCGCCGCACCCTGCAGACCGCCGGCGCCGCCGCCGACCGGCAGGTGGCGGCGGTGGAGAAAGCCGCCCGCGCCGAGGTGGGCCGCGCCCGGCAGTCGGTGGTGCAGCGCTGGGCCGACATCCGCCTGGCATCGGCCACCACGGTGCAGCAGGCCGACGCCGGCAGCCGCCGCCACTGGCAGGGTGTCGAGGCCGCCGCGCGCCAGGCGCTGCTGCAGGCCCGCGCCGGCGCCGGGTCGGCTTGGGCCACCACGCTCGACCAAGCCCGCCACCAGGTGCGCCAGGCCGCGCGCGCGGTCGAATCCCCGCTGGAGCGGGTGCGCGACCTGGCGCGCCAGAGCGTGGTGTCGGCCCGCGCGGGCAGCGACGCCCTGGTGCGCGAGATCGCCGGCCAGGGCCCGCAGAAAACCCTGTCGCGCGGCTTCGCCCTGGTGCGCACGCCGGCCGGCGCCACGGTGACCGGCGCCGCCGGCCTGGCGCCCGGCACGCCGGTCGAGCTGACCTTCCACGACGGCAGCGTGCAGGCGACGACGCTCGCCCCCGCTGCCGCCGATCCCCCCGAAAAGCACCCATGAAACAGCCGAAGAGCACCCCACCCACCACCTTCCGCGCCGCCTACGACACGCTGCAGGGCCATGCCGACACCCTGCGCCGGCAGAGCGAGCCCAACATCGACGACCTGCTGAAGATCGTCAACGAATCGGTGACCGCCTACCAGGTCTGCAAGGAGCGCATCGACGCGGTGGAAAAGGCGCT
>JAKONS010000429.1 GCA_022701845.1 Burkholderiaceae bacterium | reverse complement strand
ATGGCCCGACCCGAGCGTTCAGCTCGTCCCCTAGCAATTTTCTTTCGTGAGTTTCTTTTTTTGCGAAAAAGAAAGTTACCGCGGGTCTGGGGGCGCGCAAGCCCCCAGCTCCCCTCTCCCAACAGGGAGAAATATTCAATACACCCGCCCCCCAAACCGAGACCCGCCAAGAGACCGACCAGCCCCCCTCGAATAAGTAGCCTGCTCCACCTCAGAAGGCGGAAACAAAGAAGCAATAGACCGATCCACAGCCGCAGCCCGCCGCGCCAACAACTCCCGGCACTCCGCGAACCGCCGCCCCGCCACCACCACCCGCCGCTTCAAAGCCATCCCCCCACCCACGACAGCAGCAGTAGGCACAGGCAACAACGAAGCCACCTCCACAGCCGCATCCCGCAAAAGGGTGGAAGCCAGCAGCAGCGCATCCCCATCGCCCTGCACCAGCGCAGCAGACACGGCATCCAGCCGCCCCTCCAACCTCCCCAGCCGAACATCGATATCAGCGGTAGTCACAGCAGCGGCCATATCAGCAACCTGAAAACGGAGAAAGAGAAGAAAAAAGAATTACCCGACCTGTCCCTTGCGCAGCACCTGCTGGGCGTTCGACAGCAATTTGTCGGCGATGGCTTCGGCATCCACCTGGAAGGTGCCGCTGGCGATGCGCTCCTTCATGGCCGCCACCTTCTCGGTGTCGAAGGAGCCGCTCGCGCCCGACGTTTCCAGCGAGCGGGTCAGAGGCGATACCGTGACCGACACGCCGGCCTGCTTCAGGGCGGCCGGTGCGGGGGTGGACGTGGCGGCCGCCTTGGCGGCGATGGCTGCTGCCGAAGACGCGCCCGCGGCCGCTTTCGCCAGCGGGGTGGCGATTTCGGGGATGTCGGGGGTTTGGCTGATCTTCATTACGCTCTCCAGGGCCCCGGTCGTGAGGCCTCGTAGGAAGGTCTTCGGCGCTTTCCCGGCAGACTTTAATGGCGTTTCGTTTTTTTATCGGCTCCAGCGCAAATACCGGGGTTTTCGCTGCGGCGCGAATGCCACAGCGTCGGTCGACCCATCCGCAGCCCACGAAAGTGAGCACTCAGATCGCCACGCGCACGGTGCGCGAATCGACCACCGTGCCGGTCATGAAGCGGCCGCCTTCCATGCGCACCCGCACCGTCTGGCCGACGATGCCGGCGCCGACCGCCTGGCCGTCGGAGGTGACCGAGTAGCCGGGGCCCTCGGCCACCACCCGCACGTTGCTGCCGGCGTCGAACACCTGCGCGGCGCGCACCATCGACACCCGCAGCGCCTGGCCGGCGTTCAGGTTGCGCACCACCGTGGCGCCCACCCACTGCGCCGGGTCGCCCAGCACCGCCATCGGCTCCTCGGCCCAGTCGACTTTGGCCTGCATCGCATCGGCCGCGCCCAGCGTGGTGCCGGACTGCACCGGGCCGCGCACCACCCAGGCCGGGCCGAAGGCCTTGACCTGGATCGGCAGAAACACGTTCCAGCGCACCGGGCCGTCGACGCAACGCAGGCCCAGCCGGGTCTTGCCCCACAAGCGCATGCCGGCCGGAATGTACGGCTCGACCTTGGCGCGGGCCGCCAGGCGCAGCCGGCTGTCGAGCTGACCGACGCTGACTTCCATGCGCAGCGGCATGCCGGGCGCAGCCTGCCCGCCGCGGGCGATCTCGCCGTCGAGCCACTGCCGGCTGGACGACTCCAGCGCCGCGTTCGACGCCTCCGGCACGCCCGGCGCGACCTGGGCGAACAGCGGCGCGGCAGCGGCCGACAGCGCCAGCAGCACGGCCGGCAGACGGAACACGAAACGGGAAGAACGACGGGTGGCCATGGGCGCAGCTCCTGGGCAAAAACGAAAGAGAACGGGGCGGGCGGCGCCTGCCGCGCGGGGCGCGAACGGCGGACGCGGACACGGCAATGCCCCGACGACGCACTGTAGGCACCGCCCCCCGCCCGCAAGACGGGAAGAGAGCCCGCTTTCCCCGCTTCATCGAGCCTTACGCCGGCGGGCCGAATTCCACAATCGCTGCTCGAACCCTTCCACCCCCGCCACCCTCATTCCACGGAGCGCCACCATGCTCGAACGACTCACCAACCAGCTGGACTTCCAATCGAAGGCCCTGGTGCTGCGCGCCGAACGCCAGCGGGTGATCGCCAGCAACATCGCCAACGCCGACACGCCGGGCTATGCGGCGCGCGACCTGGATTTCGCCAGCGCGCTGAAGAACGCCACCGGATCCGCCACCGGCGGCCCCGGCAGCAGCCTGACGCTGCCGATGGCGCCGTCGCAGGGCAACCGCTTCGGCCTGGCCACCACCGCCCTGGCCGTGGGCCTCGGCGGCGACGGCGAAGGCCGCTCCGGCTTCATGCCGATACCCACCACCGGCATGGGCGGCGGCAGCAGCAGCGAAGGCTCGCTGGGCTACTCGATCCAGA
This sequence comes from Burkholderiaceae bacterium, assembly GCA_022701845.1. The sequence goes on along the minus strand of JAKONS010000429.1, from coordinate 883 downwards.
CCCAGCCGGCGATGGACGGCAACAGCGTCGACCTCGACCGCGAGCGCGCCGCCTTCGCCGACAACGCGGTGCACTACGAAGCCACGCTGCGCTTCATCAACGGTTCCGCCAAGACGCTGCTGACGGCGATCCAGGGCCAGTGACCGAACACGCAACAGAGGCCTGAACCATGTCCATGTTCTCGATCTTCAACGTCTCCGGCAGCGCGGTCAGCGCGCAGTCGCAGCGGCTCAACGCGGTGGCCTCCAACCTGGCCAACGTCGAAGCCGTCGCAGGCCCGGACGGCAAGGCCTTCAAGGCGCGCCAGGTGGTCTTTCAGACCGTGCCGATGGGCGACGCCGGCACCGCCGGCGTGCGGGTGTCGCAGGTTCTCGAGAGCCAGGCCGAAGGCCGCCGGGTGATGGACCCCACCAACCCGGCCGCCGACGCGCAGGGCTACGTCACCCACTCCAACGTGAACGCGGTGGAGGAGATGGTCAACATGATTTCGGCCTCCCGCGCCTACCAGAACAACGTCGAGGTGATGAACACCGCCAAGACGCTGCTGCTGAAGACGCTGCAGATGGGCCAGTAAGCCCCGCGACCGCAGCAAACCCCATTCCACCGGACATCCCATGACCACCACCGCCGCCACCAACGCGCTGTCCTCGACAACCACCTACCAGCCGACCTCGTCGCTGACCAAGACCGGCACCGGCTCCTCGGGCACCACCGGCACCACCAGCGCCGACGACCAGCAGGACCGGTTCCTGAAGCTGCTCGTCGCGCAGCTGAACAACCAGGACCCGATGAACCCTATGGACAACGCGCAGATGACCACGCAGATCGCGCAGATCAATACCGTCTCCGGCATCGAGAAACTCAACAGCACCGTGACCGACCT
>JAKONS010000428.1 GCA_022701845.1 Burkholderiaceae bacterium | reverse complement strand
GCGGCCAGCAGCGCGTCGAGGCTGCGGTAGGGGCTTGCGGCGTTGACCACCAGCACCGACACGCCGGTGCCCACCAGCGCCACCGGCGTCAGGTCCTTCACCGGGTCGAAGCTGAGCTTCTTGTAGAGGAACTGGTTGACCGTCAGGTTGCTGGTCTCGCCGAGCACCGCGGTGTAGCCGTCGGGTGCCGAGCGCGCGCCGAACTCCAGGCCGATGTTGTTGCCGGCGCCGGGCTTGGTGTCCACCACCACCTGCCACTTGGCGAGTTCGCCCAGCTTGGTCGCCAGCAGGCGCGCCACCGCGTCGGTGCCGCCGCCCGGCGGGCTGGGCGAGACGATGTGCACGACGCGCTCGGGCACCCAGGGGTCGGCGGCGACGGCGGCGGTCGAGGCGAACCCCAGGCCGAGCAGAGCGGCCAGGCCGAGGGTGCGCGAAAGGCCGGAGCGGCGTGAGAAGCGGAGTGGGTACATGGATGGGCGACGGGCGGTTGGGGAACAGGACGGCGGAATGCCGCGAACGCCGCCATCCTAGGGAGCACTCCTAGAATGAGTAAAGCGATATCTATTAACAGGACCTGTGAGCATCCCTCATGAATCTCACGCTTTTGAACACGCTTCGCACCATCCTGGAACACGGCAGTTTCACCGCCGCGGCCGGCGTCATCGGCTGCAGCCCGAGCGCGGTGAGCCTGCAGGTCAAGCAGCTGGAAACCTATTTCGGCAAGCCGCTGTTCGACCGGTCCACCCGCATGGTCGCGCCGACGCCGTTCGCCCGCGAGGTGGTGGGCGCGGTCGGCGATTTCTCGCATGCGCTGCAGCGCCTGCGCTCCCGCCCGGCGATGGAAGTGACCGGGCGCATCAAGGTCGGCGTCATCACCAGCATGCAGAGCGACGTGATGCCCGCGGCGCTGAAGGAGCTGCGCCGGCGCCATCCGCTGCTGGAGGTCGTCATCCCGCCGATGAACGACAGCGACGAGCTGGTGGCCGAACTCAAGGCCGGCCGGCTCGACGTGGCGCTGGTCGCCAAGCCCCAGGCCGGTGCGTCGCGGCGGCTGATCTGGCGCGAGCTGCACTGCCAGCCGTATGTGTTGCTGGTGCCGGCGGACGCCGTCGGCGACGACCCCGCCGCCCTGTTGGCGCACCACGACTGGATCGGCTACGACCTGTCGCTGCCCGGTGGCAAGGTCGCCGCCCGCTTCGTGCGCACCGTGCGCGAGCAGGCGCGCTGCGTGATGGAGCTGCGCTCGGTGGATGCGATCGTGTCGCTGGTGGCCGAAGGGCTGGGCGTGTCGGTGATTCCGCAGCCGCGGCGCGCGTTGATCGATGCCTACCCGGTGCGGGAGGTAGCGCTGGGCCACCGTGCGCCGTCGCGGTCGCTGTCGATCGCCTGGCGCATGGCCGACGAGAGCAACCGGAATGTGCAGGCGGTGTCGGATGCGTTTCTGACGGCGTTCCAGTCGCGCGTGAACTAGCGTCGCTACGCGTTCGTTGCAGAAATGTCATGAATCGGGCAATTAATTGCCGTATTCGCCGTCGAATCCAATGACAACCACCGAAATGAGCAGGTCGCCATATATTATGCGAATCATTCTCATTGCTAATTTTCATCCATGCTTGCGCACACTTTGATCTCGGCCCGCCCTTTCCTGCCCCTCCGCGGTCGCTTTCCCCTCAGCGCGATGGCCCTGGCGATGAGTACCGGCATAGCGCCCACGATGGCGCAGACCCCGGCCACCGGCAGCGGCAGCCTGGGCACGATCGAGGTGCGCGACGACCGGCTCGACGCCACCACCGAGTTCACCGGCTCCTACACCACCGGCGCCTCCACCCTCAACAAGACCGCCCAGCCGCTGAAGGAAACCCCGCAGTCGGTCACCGTCATCACCCGCCAGCTGCTCGACGACCAGAACATCCGCTCGCTGGAAGACGCCCTGCGCACCACGCCCGGCATCCTGGTGCAGGACAGCAGCAGCTACGAGCGCACCTACTACTCGCGCGGCTTCGCGGTGGAGTCGGTGCAATACGACGGCGTGCCCTCGCTGCGCGCCTTCGGCCAGGGCTTCGTGGTGAGCCCCGACCTGGCCGCCTACGACCGGGTCGAGGTGCTGCGCGGCCCGGCCGGCCTGTTCACCGGCGCCGGCAACCCGGGCGGCACCATCAACCTGGTGCGCAAGCGGCCGCATAAATTCCGCCAGGGCAGCGCGCAGGTCACCGTCGGCAGCTTCGACACCTACCGGGGCGACGTCGACCTGAGCCTGCCGATGAACGAGAGCGGCAGCCTGCGCGCCCGCATCGTGGCCGCCCACGAAGACAAGAAGTTCTTCTACGACCGCGCCAGCACCAAGCGTTCGCTGTTCTACGGCATCGTCGAGGCCGACCTCACACCCGACACCACGCTCGGCCTGGGCCTGAACTACGAGAAGAACGACCTGGTGCCGATGTACGGCGGCCTGCCCCGCTACACCGACGGCGGCAACATCGGCCTGCCGCGTTCCAGCAACTTCAACGCCGGCTGGGCCAACACCAACATCGAGAACACCACCGTGTTCGCCGACCTGAACCACCGCTTCGGCAACGACTGGCGCCTGAAGGCCGGCCTGTCGTTCATGAAGGAGGACAACGCCGACCAGAGCGGCTCCAACTTCGGCCCCATCAACCGCCAGACCGGCGGCGGCTCCACCATCTCGGCCTTCGACCAGCGCCTGCTGGGCGAACAGACCACGCTCGACGTGTCGCTGGCCGGCAGCTTCCAGGCCCTCGGCCGCAAGCACGACGTGCTGGTGGGCGGCAACTACATCCAGCGTGACTACCGGCTCAACAGCCAGAATTTCGTGGTGCCGAACAACGGCGCGTTCAACATCTTCAACTTCGACCCGAACGCCTTCGGCACCTTCCCGACGGTGCGGTCGCCCACGCGCGCACCGACGAACTCCCTGAACAAGGTCGAGCAGTTGGGCCTATACGGCTCGCTGCGCTTCGCGCTCACCGACGAGCTCAAGCTGACCACCGGCGGCCGCATCAGCAACACCGAGAACTCCACCCAGAACCGCACCACCGGCGCCTTCACCGTGCGGCCTTACAAGGAAAGCAGCGCTTTCACGCCGTTCCTGGCGCTGAGCTACGACCTGACTCCGGAGTGGACGGCTTACGCCAGCTATGCCGAGATCTTCCGATCGCAAAGCAACCTGTTCACCCTCGCCGGCACCCCGCTGGACCCGGCCACCGGCAAGAACTACGAAGC
>JAKONS010000422.1 GCA_022701845.1 Burkholderiaceae bacterium | reverse complement strand
AGGTGCCGGTGGAGGAACTGTTCGGCGAGCCGTCGGACACCGACCCGGTCACCATCACCCGTGCCGCCGAGGCCCGCGCCCGCAACCCGGCGCAGGGCGAGCCCCGGGCGGTGGCCGGCACCGCGCCCGGCCACCGCATGCTGGCCTTCGTGCTGCAGCCGGGCCACCCGCGCGAGCGCGACCATCCGATGAGCCACCACGAGGGCGAGGAGATTTTGTACGTGCTGCGTGGCGCCATCACCCTGCAGCTGGCCAACCGCAGCGAGGCGCTGGAAGCCGGCGACTGCGCGCATTTCAATTCCGCGGTGCCGCACAAGATCACCAGCCGGGGCGATGTTCCGGCTGAAGTCCTACTCGTGATTGCCGCTTAGGCAGGCGTGCAGGCCGGTGTTTCGCGCGGATAAAGCGGCCTCCCTCCACCACGCCTTCGCGCCGCGCCGCGTAGCCACCATGATCCCGAACGAACTCCTGAAGCACCCCGCCATCCGCCTGCACGGCAAGGTCGACGACACCATGCTGGGCAATTTCCTCGAGCAGATGAATTCCGCACTGGACCTGCAGGGCCCGCTGGTGCTGGAGCTGACCACCACCGGCGGCGATGCCGAGACCGGCCGCCGCATCGCCACAGACATCATCTATGCACGCGAGCGCTTCGGCATGGACCTGAGCTTCGTCGGCAAGTCGGTCGTCTATTCGGCCGGCATTTCCATCATGTCGGGCTTCCCGCCGGAGAAGCGTTTCCTGACCCGCGACTGCATGCTGCTGGTGCACGAGCGGCGGCTGGACAAGACCCTGGCGCTGAAGGGCGCGATGCGCGGGGTGCAGGCCCTGGCGAAGGACGCGCTGGCCGAGATCGAGACGGCGATCCGCATGGAGCGCACCGCCTTCGGCTACCTGGTGAAGGGCACCGAGGTCGGCCTCGACGACCTGATGGCGCGCATCTCGGAATCGGACTGGTACATCGAGGCCGAGGAAGCGGTCCGGTTGAAGCTGGTGGCCGCGGTGCTCTGAACCGCAGCCGGCCCCCGGCCGCCTACTTGCCGGCGCAGGCGTCCCAGCACATCGCCACGCCGCGCAGCGCCAGCAGGTAGCCGGCGGCGCCCATGCCGCAGATCACGCCCTTGGCGGTGGCCGACACCGACGAATGCCGGTGCTGCTCGTCGCGCTGGTGGATGTTCGAGATGTGCACCTCGATCAGCGGCCGCTGGATCAGTTTCAGCGCGTCCACCACCGGGATCGAGCCGAACGACAGGCCGGCCGGGTTGATGACCACCGCGGCGTCGGCCTCGAAGGCCTCCTGGATCCAGTCGACCATCACGCCCTCGTGGTTGGTCTGGCGGAAGACGCAGGCCAGGCCCAGCTCCTCGGCCAGCGCTTCGGTGCGCGCCTGCACCTCGGCCAGGGTGGTGGTGCCGTAGATATGCGGCTCGCGCCGGCCCAGCATGTTGAGATTGGGCCCGTTGAGCACGAACACGGTTCTGGTCATCGCGCGTGTTCCTTACTTCCGGATCCGGGCCAGTTCGTCGTTGTAGAGCTTGACCATGGCCGGGTCGTAGGTGGCGGCGATCTTGGTGCTCACCGGCAGCGCGATCTGGCGCATGCGGGCGAGTTCGGCCGGCGCCACCTCGTTGAAGGCCAGGCCCTTGGCCTGCAGTTCGCCCAGCGCCTTCTGCGCGGCCTCGCGGCTCACCTTGCGCTGGTAGGCGCGGGCTTCGTCGGCGGCCTCGTGCATCCACTTCTGCTCCTGCGGCTGCAGCGTGTCCCAGAACTTCTTGCTGACCAGCACGATGTTGGCGGCATACACATGGTTGGTGGCGCTGACGAACTTCTGCACCTCGAAGAACTTGTTCGACAGGATCACCGCGAAGGGGTTCTCCTGGCCGTCGAGCGCTCGCGATTCGAGCGCGCCGTAGACCTCGCCGAAGGGCATCGGTACCGGGTTGGCCTTGAAGGCCTGGAAGGTTTCCAGGAACACCGGGTTGGGAATCACGCGGATCTTCAGGCCGGTCAGGTCCTCGGCCTTGGCGATCGGGCGCTTGCTGTTGGTGACGTTGCGAAAGCCCAGGTCCCAGAAGCCGAGCGAGACCAGGCCTTTTTCCGGCAGCTTGGCGATCAGCGCCTGGCCGAGCGGGCCATCGAGCAGCGCGTCGGCCTGCTCGAAGTTGCTCACGGTGAACGGGAAGTCGATCAGGCCGAACTCCTTCACGATGCCCGCCAGCGAGGTGCTGGCCGGTGCCGACATCTGCTGCACGCCGCCCTGCAGGGCCGACTGCTGCTGCATGTCGCTGCCCAGCTGCGAGGCCGGGTATTCGGTGACCTTCATGCGGCCGCCGCTCTTGGCGGCCAGCAGTTCGGCGAACTTGCGGGTGCCCATGCTGACCGGGTGGTCGGTGTTGTTCAGGTGGCCGAAACGAACGGTGCGCTCCGGCGTCTGCTGCGCATGCAGCAGGCCGGGCAGCAGCGGCAGGCAACAGGCCAGGGCGAGCGCGAGGGGGCGAAGGCGTGCTTTCATGGGAGTCTCTCCAGCGAAGGGTTTGTCTTGGGTTGTCGAGGCGGCGCGGGCCGAAGCGGCCGAACGTCCACGCGGCGGATGCTAGCGCCAAGTCCGCTCAAGTGGAAATGTTTTCCATAAACCTCCGGGTTTGTCCGGGCCTTGGTACAGTGCGCGCCAAACTCTCGCGAACCAACCATGAGCGCAATCCTCGAGCGCAGTTTCAAGGTGCTGGAACACCTGGTCGCCTACCCCGACGGCAAGCCGCTGTCGGCGCTGGCCGCCGACCTCGACCTGCCGCTGAGCGCCACGCACCGGCTGCTGACCGAGCTGGTCGAGATCGGCTACCTGCGCCAGCACCCGGTGTACGGCCAGTACATGCTGACCATCCGCCTGGTGTCGCTGGGCCTGAGCTATCTCAGCAACAGCGGCATCGTCAACGTATCGCAGCCGGTGCTCGACCGGCTGGCCGCGGCCTCGGGCGAGCTGGTGCGGCTGGCGGTGGTCGACGGCGACGACCTGACCTTCGTGGCCAAGGCCCAGGGCGCGCGCGGCGGGCTGCTGTACGACCCCGACATGGGCCTGTCGGTGAACCTGGCCTGCAGCGCCGCCGGCCATGCCTGGCTGGCGACGATGAGCGACAAGGACGCCGCCGCGCTGGTGGCGCGCCAGGGTTTCGGCGTGGCCGAGGACTTCGGGCCGGGCGCGCCGCGCAGCATGAAGGCGGTGCTGCCCTTCCTGCGCGCCACCCGCGAGCGCGGCTTCGCGCTGATCGAGAACGTGTTCGCCACCGGCATGGGCTCGGTCGGCGCGGCGGTGCGGCTGCGCAACGGCGCGGTGGTGGGCGTGGTCACCATCGCCGGGCCGCTGCTGCGCTTCACCGGCGCTCGCATGGCCGCCACCGGCGAGGCGCTACTGCAGGCGGCGACCGACCTGGCGCAGTCGAGCAGCGCCTCGCCGTTCTTCAAGCGCTAGCGTGGCGAGTCCGCGTCAGTCGGGTTTGCGCTAAGTGGAAAGTTTTTCCATTTAGCCGATGATCGGCGTCCGTTCACTGCCCCCGCCGGGCCCGGAGCCGTTACCTTGGATAAATTCTTCAGTCGCTACTGCAAGCTGCTGGAAGCCTTCACCGTGGCCTGCATGGTCGTCATGGTGGCACTGGTTTTCGGCAACGTGGTGCTGCGCTACGCCTTCAACTCGGGCATCACCGTGGCCGAGGAAATCTCGCGCTGGCTCTTCGTGTGGCTCACCTTCATGGGCGCGATCATCGCCCTGCACCACCACAAGCACCTGGGCACCGAGATGGTGGTGTCGAAGCTGGGCACCACCGGCAAGAAGGCCTGCCTGCTGATCGGCTACCTGCTGATGCTGCTGACCTGCTGGCTGCTGTTTCGCGGCGCCCTCGACCAGGTGAAGATCAACTGGGGCGTCACCGCGCCGTCGAGCGGCCTGTCGATGGCCTGGTTCTACGGCGTGGGCGTGGTGTTCTCGGTGTCGGCCGCGGCGATCCTGCTGCACGACCTGTTCAAGCTGGTGACCGGCCGCGTGAGCGATGCCGACCTGGTGATCATCAAGGAATCCGAGGACCAGGCATGACCATCGCCATCTTCATCGGCTCGCTGCTCGCCGCCATGGCGCTGGGCATCCCGATCTCTTTCGCGCTGCTGGTGAGCGGCGCCGCGCTGATGGTGCAGCTCGACATGTTCGACGCCCAGATCCTGGCGCAGAACGTCATCAACGGCGCCGACAGCTACCCGCTGCTGGCGGTGCCCTTCTTCCTGCTGGCCGGCGAGGTGATGAACGTCGGCGGCCTGTCGCGCCGCATCGTCGACCTGGCGCTGACGCTGGTCGGCCATGTGAAGGGCGGCCTGGGCTACGTGACCATCGTGGCGGCCTGCCTGCTGGCCGCGCTGTCGGGCTCGGCGATTGCCGACGCCGCCGCGCTGTCGACCCTGCTGCTGCCGATGATGGTGGCGGCCGGCCACGACAAGGCGCGCTCGGCCGGGCTGATCGCCTCGGCCGGCATCATCGCGCCGGTGATGCCGCCCAGCATCGGCTTCGTGGTGCTGGGGGTGGCGGCCAACATCTCGATCTCCAAGCTGTTCATGGCCGGCATCTTCCCGGGCCTGATGCTGGCCGCCTCGCTCTGGTTCACCTGGTGGTGGCTGGCGCGCCGCGAGGACCTGAAGCAGCCGCCGCGGCGGCCGCTAGGCGAGGTGCTGGTCGCGCTGCGCCGCGCCGGCTGGGCGCTGGTGCTGCCGGTGATCATCGTGGTGGGCCTGAAGATGGGTGTCTTCACCCCGACCGAGGCCGGCGTGGTGGCCGCGGTGTATGCGCTGTTCGTGTCGACCGTGGTGTACCGCGAGCTGCACCTGCGCGACCTCTACCAGGTGATCGCCACCGCCGCCCGCACCACCGCGGTGGTGATGTTCCTGGTGGCCGCCTCGGCGGTGAGCGCCTGGCTGATCACCGTGGCCAACATCCCGGCCCAGGTGGTCGAGCTGCTGACCCCGCTGCTGCAGAGCCCGATCCTGCTGATGATGGCGATCATGGTGCTGGTGATGATCGTCGGCACCGCGATGGACATGACGCCCACCATCCTGATCCTGACCCCGGTGCTGATGCCGGTGATCCACGCCGCCGGCATCGACCCGGTGTATTTCGGGGTGCTGTTCATGATCAACAACGCCATCGGGCTGATCACGCCGCCGGTGGGGGTGGTGCTCAACACGGTGGCGGGCGTCGGCAACATCAGCATGGACGCGGTCACCCGCGGCGTGCTGCCGTTCATGGCGGTGCAGTTCGTGGTGATGTTCATGATGGTGCTGTTCCCCAAGCTGATCATGGTGCCGGCACGCTGGTTCTACTGAGACGGTGTGAACAAGTCTTCTGCGCGTCCCGATCTCGCAGCTGCGGTCCTCGCCGTACCGGCGTACGGCACTGGTCCCCGGTGCGACCTCGGGCCTGCTCGACAACGACTTCTTCACACCTTCTGAACGCCGGGGGGGCGCGCCGCCCTCCCCGGCCCGGGCACGGTTCTTGTGAGCGGGAATCGTCGACGCCGCGGATCGCATGGTGATACCTTGGGTCGGATGATTCCCTCACGAGGCCTATGCAAAGCTTGAACCCGGGGCTGCTGTTCACGCCCACCACCCTGGCCGGGAAAACGGTCCGCAACCGCATCGTGCATGCCTCGATGACGGTCAACACCACCACCGGCGGCCTGCTCAGCCGCACCGAGGCCGACTACCTGCGCAGCCGCGCCGAAGGCGGCGCCGGCATGATCGTCACCGGCCCGCTCAACATGTCTGCGCTGCAGGACGCGCCGCGCAAGGTGCGGGTGTGGAACGACGACAACCGCGACGCCCTGGCCCGCCTGGCCGACAGCGTCGAGCGCCTCGATTGCCGGCTGCTGGCCCAGGTGCAGGACCCGGGCCGGGCGCGCCGCCAGGCCGGCCGGCATGTGATGTCGTGGGGGCCGTCGGTGCTGCCCGACGACCTGAGCTGGTCGACGCCGACCGAGATCACCATCGCGCAGATCGAACGCCTCGTCGCCGACTTCGCCGCCTCGGCCCGGCGGCTGAAGGCCTGCGGCTTTTCCGGCGTGGAACTTTCGGCCGGCCACGGCCACCTGTTCCACCAGTTCTTCGCCGCCCGCAGCAACCACCGCACCGACCGCTACGGCGGCGACTGGCCGAACCGGGTGCGCATCGTGACCGAGCTGCTCGACGCCCTGCGCGCCGAATGCGGCACCGATTTCATCGTCGGCCTGAAGCTGCCCGGCGACGACGGCCTGCCCGACTCCATCGGCCCGGCCGAAGCGGCCATCGTGGCCTCGCTGCTGACCGCCTCGCGCCAGGCCGACTATGTGGGCTTCTGCCACGGCACCCATGCCCGCACGCTCGACCTGCATGTGCCCGACCGCTTCGGTCCACGCATGCCCTACCTGGCGCTGATGGGGCAATTGCGCGCATCCGTCCACGGCCTGCCGCTGATGGCGCTGGGGCGCATCGCCGACCCGGCCGAGGCCGAGGGCATCCTGGCGCGCGGCGAGGCCGACTTCATCGGCCTGGGCCGCCCGCTGCTGGCCGACCCGGCCTGGCCGGCCAAGGCCGCCGCCGGGCGCAGCGCCGAGATCCGCTACTGCCTGTCGTGCAACACCTGCTGGGACCAGATCAGCGCCCACGCCGCGCCGCTGGCCTGCGTCAACAACCCGCGGGTGGCGATGCCGCAGGAGACCGACTGGTGGCCCCGCCGCACCGACACGCCGAAGCGGGTGGCGGTGGTGGGCGGCGGCATCGCCGGCATGGAGGCGGCCTGGGTGGCTGCCGCGCGCGGGCACGACGTGACGGTGTTCTGCGCCTCGGCGCAACCCGGCGGCAAGGCCTGGCTGCGCTCGCACTTTCCCGGCGGCGAGGAAGTCAGCAGCATCTACGACTACCAGACGGTGGCCGCGCAGAAGGCCGGCGTGCGGATCGAGTTCGGCCTGCACGCCGGCCTGCCGGACATCCTGGCCGCGCGCCCCGACGTGGTGGTGCTGGCCACCGGCGGCACCATGATCCCGCCGCGCTGGCTGCCGGCCGACATCGCCGCGGAAGGCCTGGTGCCCGACCTGCGCAGCGCCATGCGTTCGCTGCTGCCGCTCACCGGCCGCCAGCCCGGCACCGCGGTCGTCTACGACATGGACCACACCGAAAGCACCTACGCGGTGGCCGAGCGGCTGCAGGCGCTGTTCGACCGGGTGGTGGTGCTGACGCCGCGCGACGCGATCGCCGACGAGACCTCGCTGGTCAGCCGCCAGGGCATCCTGCGGCGCTTCGCGCAGAAGCGCATCGAGGTGGTCACCCTGGTCGAACCGGTGTGGAACGAGCGTTTCGAGGAAGGCGAGCTGGATTACGAGAACGTGTATTCCGGCGAACGCGGCACGGTGCGCGACCTGGCCTTTCTCGCCTATTCCACCCCGCGCGCCCGCAACGACGCGCTGGCCGCGCCGCTGCGCGCGGCCGGCATCGCGGTGCACCTGGTGGGCGACTGCCTGTCGCCGCAGGACATGCTGGCCGCCACCGCCGGCGGGCATGCGGTGGGCAACGCGGTCTGAGGCCGCGCCGAACGCCCGTTCGCCCAATCCCCCACCCGCATCCGCTCTTCATCCCCGGACTTTTTCCCTTCCTTTTTCCAGGAGCCTTCGCCATGCCGAGCTTTCGTCCGATTTTCTCGACCGCCTCCTCCATCGCGCTGTCGCTCGCGCTGGCCTTCGGCCTGTCGGCCACCGCGGCCCAGGCGCAGACAGCGGCCGCGGCCTGGCCCGCCAAGCCGATCCGGGTCATCAACCCCTGGGGTGCCGGCGGCGCCTCCGACGCCTTCGTGCGGCCGATCATGCTGAAGCTCTCGGAGAACCTGGGCCAGTCGATCGTGGTCGAAAACCAGGCTGGCGCCAGCGGCATGATCGGCGCGGCCACCGTCGCCAAGGCCGCGCCCGACGGCTACACCCTGCTGGTGGCCAACGTCGGCCCGACTGTCATCAGCCCGGCGCTGGAGCCGAAGATGGCCTACGACTCGATCAAGGATTTCGTCGCCGTCACCCAGCTGGTGAGCGCACCGCAGGCGCTGGTGGTGCGCGCCGACCTGCCGATCCACAACGTGGCCGAACTGGTGGCCTACGGCAAGGCCAACCCCGGCAAGCTGAGCTACGGCTCGGTGGGCGCCGGCAGCGCCACCCACCTGGGCTTCGAGATCCTGTCGCAGATGGGCGGCGGCGAATACCTGCATGTGCCCTACAAAGGCAGCGCGCAGGTGATGACCGACCTGATGGGCGGCCAGGTCGACATGGCCTTCACCAACATCGCCGGCGCGATTCCGATGATGAAGAACCCCAAGCTGCGGGTGATCGCGGTCAGCACGCTGAAGCGCTCCAGCGCGATTCCCGAGGTGCCCGCGGTGAGCGAGACGGTCGCCGGCTACGACCTCAACGCCTGGTGGGGCCTGATGGCACCGGCCGGCACGCCCAAGCCGGTGGTGGACCGCCTGCAGCAGGAGATCGCCAAGGTGATGCGCGCCAGGGACATGGAGCAGCGCCTGCGCGAGATGGGCCTGGAAGTCGAAGCCTCCACCCCGGAGCAGTTCGCCGGGGTGGTGCGGAGCGACATGGTGAAGTGGGCCGCCATCGTGAAGTCGCGCAACATCAAGCTGAACTGAAGCCGGCCTGGAAAACCGGTGTAGCCATTAATGGCTGCACCGGGCCGGATAAGGCGGGCCATATCCATCCAGCCCATTCCCGCCACGCCCGCGACCGCCGCACCGCCAATACCATTTCGCCGCCCCGACGTTTTACCCACTCCCGGGAAAATGCCGAGCGATGAAAGGAAGGCTATGCGGGTCGCGTTACTGGAAGAAGATGAAGCGCAGATTACTTACCTGACTCACATCTTGTCCCAAATCCCGTGGGACGACGGCGCCATAACCTGCACCGTATTCACCTCCGGCCACCGGCTGCGCTCGACCCTGCGGCACGACACCTTCGACCTGCTGATACTCGACTGGGCGGTGTCGGACATGGAGGGCATCGAGCTGCTGCGCTGGCTGCGCAACTTCCAGAAGAGCGAGACGCCGGTGATGATCGTCGCCTCGCGCAGTTCCGAAGCCGATGTGGTGAAGGCATTTTCCAGCGGCGCCGACGATTACGTGAACCGGCCCTTTCGCGCCGGCGAATTCGCCGCCCGGGTGACGCGCCTGCTGCGCCGCAAAACCAGTCCGAAGGTATCGCCGTCATTTACTTTCGGCGACTGGACATTCGACCGCTTCAGCACTACCGCCCGCATATTCAAGGGGTCGGCGGAACGCACCGTGGTATTAACCGAGCGGGAATTCCGGCTGGCCCTGGCGCTGTTCCAGCATCTCGGCTCGCCATTATCGAGATCGCATCTGCTGGAATACAGCGGGGTCAGCGGCGAGGAATCGGGTTCGCGCGCGCTCGACAGCCATATCTACCGGCTGCGCTCGAAACTGCTGCTGGAAGGCGCCCACGGCATCCGGCTGCAGACGGTGTACGGCTACGGCTACCGGCTGGACTGGGCCGCGCCCGAAACGGATGCAGCTGCCGGGGCACCAGCGGCCCCGTCGCCCGGCGGCGCTGCCGCGGCACTGCCGGCTGCAGGCGACAACGTCTGACCCGCCGCGCCATCGGCCGCGGCCAAAATGCGGCCATGAACGATTTCGAACTCTTCTCCTACTGGCGCACCTCCGCCACCTACCGCGTGCGGGTCGCGCTCAACCTCAAGGGCGTCGCCGCCGACGAACGCAACGTCGACATCGACGCCGGCGAGCAGCGCAGCGAGGCCTTCCTGAAAATCAACCCGATGGCGGCGATTCCCGCGCTGATCGACAAGCGTCCCGGCGCGCCCGAGGCGCCGCTGACGCAGTCGCTGGCGATCCTGGAATTCCTGGAAGAAAGCTATCCCGCACCGGCGCTGCTGCCGGCCGACCCGCACGCCCGCGCGCGGGTGCGCTCGCTGGCCGCGCTGCTCGCCGGCGACACCCATCCGCTGATCACCCCGCGGGTGAAGAAGTACCTGACCGGCCCCGGCGGCTTCGACGATGCCGCCTGGCGCGCCTGGCAGATCCAGTGGTTCGGCACCGGCCTGCGCGCGCTGGAGCAGCGCCTGGCGAACGAGCCCGGCACCGG
>JAKONS010000393.1 GCA_022701845.1 Burkholderiaceae bacterium | reverse complement strand
ACATCGAAGAAGTGCGCAAGCCCGAAATCGATGCCAAGCTGATCGCCGACTCGATCACCCAGCAGCTCGAAAAGCGGATCATGTTCCGCCGCGCCATGAAGCGCGCCATGCAGAACGCCATGCGTCTCGGTGCCCAGGGCATCAAGATCATGTCTGCCGGCCGCCTGAACGGCATTGAGATCGCACGGACCGAGTGGTACCGCGAAGGCCGCGTGCCGTTGCATACCCTGCGTGCCGACATCGACTACGGCGTCTCGGAAGCCAAGACCACCTACGGCGTCATCGGCGTCAAGGTCTGGGTCTACAAGGGCGACACGCTGGGCCGCAACGACCTGCCCGCAGCAGTCGAGCCACGTGACGAGGAACGCCGTCCGCGCGGTCCCCGTCGTGATGGTCGGCCGGGCGATCGTCCAGGTTCGGACCGTCGTGGTCCGGGCGCCGGCGCGCCGCGTCGCGACGGTGGCACCCGCACCTTCGGCGGCAACGTCGCTCCCGCCGATGGCAGCGACAAGCCCGCCGGTGCCGGCGGTGCCGCTGCCGATCCCTCTACCGTTAAGCGCGTCCGCAAGGTAGCCGCGCCCGCTGCAGCAGCGGACGGTGCAAAGACCGAGTAATCGGTCGTCTAAGGAAGAATCAACATGCTGCAACCCGCTCGCCGCAAGTACCGCAAAGAGCAGAAGGGCCGTAACACCGGCGTCGCCACCCGAGGCAACTCGGTGGCATTCGGTGATTTCGGTCTGAAGTGCACCGACCGCGGCCGCCTCACGGCTCGCCAGCTCGAAGCCGCACGTCGTGCGATTTCCCGTCACGTGAAACGTGGCGGCCGTATCTGGATCCGTGTGTTCCCGGACAAGCCGATCTCTACCAAGCCCGCAGAAGTGCGGATGGGTAACGGTAAGGGCAACCCCGAGTACTACGTCGCTGAAATCCAGCCCGGCAAGATCGTTTTCGAGATCGTCGGTGTCCCGGAAGAACTGGCCCGTGAAGCGTTCAAGCTGGCAGCCGCCAAGCTGCCGCTGCGCACCACGTTCGTCGCACGCCAGCTCGGCGCTTAATCAGGAGAATGGAAATGACCAAAGCTGCTGACCTGCGCCAGAAAGACGTTGCCGGCGTGGAAGCCGAAATCAAGGATCTGCAAAAGGCCCATTTCGGTCTTCGCATGCAGAAAGCCACGCAACAACTCACGAACGTTCGTTCGCTGCGCGTCACGCGCCGTGACATCGCCCGTGCCAAGACCATCCTTGCTGAAAAGCAAGCCGCCAAGTAAGGAGCCGACATGACGGAAGCTAAAAAATCCCTCAAGCGCACCTTGATTGGCAAGGTGGTCAGCGATAAGCGTGCAAAGACCGTGACCGTGCTGGTCGAACGTCGCGTGAAACACGAGATGTACGGCAAGATCGTTGCCAAGTCGAGCAAGTACCACGCCCATGACGAAACCGGTGAATTCCACACCGGCGACATCATCGAAATCACCGAGAGCCGTCCTATTTCGAAAACCAAGAACTGGGTTGCGACCCGTCTGGTTCAGAAAGCTATTCTCGTCTGACGTTTTCCGGGTTCACCCGCGTGCACCCTGAGAAGAAACGGCCCACCTCGTGTGGGCCGTTTGCGTTCGGAAGCCTCTTAATTCTTCAAGGAACGACATGATCAAAATTGGCGACAAGCTGCCCGCAGGCACGCTCATGGAATATTCGGAAGTCGAGGGCGAGGGATGCAGCGTCGGGCCCAACCCGGTCGACGTACAAAAGGCGTCGGCTGGCAAGACGATCGCGGTCTTCGCGGTTCCCGGCGCCTTCACGCCGACCTGCTCCGCGAAGCATGTGCCGGGCTACATCAACAAGGCAGCCGATTTCAAGGCAGCCGGGGTCGACGAGATCTGGTGCCTCAGCGTGAACGACGCTTTCGTGATGGGTGCATGGGCCCGTGATCAGAAAACCGGAGACAAGGTGCGCATGCTGGCCGACGGTAGCGGCTTGTTCGCACAAGCGCTCGGTCTCACGCTCGATCTGCAGGCGCGTGGCATGGGACTGCGCAGCGCGCGTTATTCGATGCTGGTCAAAGACGGGATGGTGACGGCGCTCAATGTCGAGGCACCCGGACGGTTCGAGGTGAGCGACGCCGCCACGCTGCTGGCGCAGGCGGGCTGATCGCAGAGTGCCGATGTGCGCTCACACGTCGTGCGCGTCGAGCCTCTAGAGCGTTGCTTTCAGGTAATGCGCCCCTGCGATCGGGTTGTGGTAGTAGGGCGGAATCTCTTCGAATCCCAGGTCGGCATAGAGCACCCGTGCCGATTCCATGTCGTCGAGCGTGTCGAGCAACACATTGGCGTATCCGCAGCGACGGGCGATGTCGAGCGCCGCTTCGGCCAATTGCCGGCCCAGGCCGAAACCGCGAAAAGCCCGGCGCACGAAAAGCCGTTTCATCTCGCAGGCATTCGAATAGTCGGAGACGTCGAGTGGCCGCAATGCGCAGCAGCCGGCTACTTCGCCGTCGACCACCGCCATGACGAAGCCGCCGCGCGGTTCGGCATATTCACCCGGAAATTCGGCCAGTTCGAGCGCGATGTCCTGAAAAGCCAGGTCGATCGGGAGACTGTCGACATATTCGCGAACGATCTGCCGTGCCGCCTCGAGGTCGGCGCGGCTGGAGGGGTGGATCAGGTCGATCTGCGATTTATGCACGAGAAGGGCGGAAACGGGAACCGGTCGGGGAGGCCAGTTTAGCGTCGCCCCGCAACGTCAACCGCCAAGGCCGTACACCCAGCGGGCGAATGCGGCGCAGGCCAGCAGTACCGCCAGGGCGAGCAGGCGCCGCGGCATGTCGTCGCGCGATGCCTGGTACCGGCTCGCGTCCTCCACGGCGAGATCGCCATGCACCATCGCACCGACAAGGCGGCGGCGCCGAACCAGCAGGTAATACAGCACGGCCAGCACATGCACGACCAGCAGGGCGATGACCAGCCACTGGCCGATGTCCTTGTGGTAGCGCGTGGCCCGGGATACCCAGGCAGCCGGCGCGAACGCGGCCAACGGACCGGTCGATGCGATCTCGTCGTCGCTCAGAAGACCGCTGATCACCTGCACGATCAGCGCCAGCAGCATCGCGTAGACCGACAGCGCGCCGAGCGGGTTGTGGCCGGGAGTGGCCGAGACGGACGTCTGTCCGCGCAGATAGCCGATAGCCCGGCCGGGCGAGGGCAGGAACCGCGAAAAGCGCGACCAGTGGCCGCCGACGAAACCCCACACCAGCCGGAACAGCAGCAACGCCAGTACCGTGTGCCCCAGGCGGAAATGCCATGTCATCCATTCGCCGCCGAGCCACGCCGTGCCGATCAGCGCCACCACGGCAGCCGCCAGGCACCAGTGGAACAGGCGTGTGGGGAGATCCCAGACGCGTATCGAATGCTTCGAACGTGGGTCCATGTCGTGAGTGGTTTGCCGAAGATGCGATCGAATTGTCGCGGAGTGTCACATTAAACTTCCACCGCGAACGGCGCAGTCCGGTCGTCGACAAGAACTCCAACCCGCCCCGCCCTGAAAAAAGGAAACCCGATGAAGCCCTTCGCCCATCTGGCCGTCACCAGCATGTTCGCCCTCGCTGCCGCCTGCGCGGCCACCAGCGTCGCTGCACAACCGACCAGCTTCGCCACACCGGACGACGCGATCAAATACCGACAGAGCACGCTCAAGGAAATGCAGCGCAACTTCAAGCGGGTTGCGGATATGGCGAGCGGCCGGGCTCCGTTCGATGCCCCGGTGGCGCAGGAAAGCGCGCAGAAGGCCGCCGAGCTGATCAAGCTGCCGTGGGTCGCGTTCGGCCCGGGTACCGAAGGCGGCGACGCCAAACCGGTGGTGTGGCGAGAGCCCGCCAAGTTCAAGGAGCTGGCCGGCAAGGCCGAAGTCGCGATGGCGCAGGTGGCGTCTGCCGCGAAGACCGGTAACCTGGATGCGCTCAAGGCCACCATCGGACCGGCGGGTGCGTCCTGCAAGGCTTGTCACGACGTCTTCCGCAACTGAAAAAAAGGCGCTTTGGAGGCGCCTTGCGAAACCGGGCGGATTCAGGCCGCCAGAAGCTTCTCGATCAATCGGTGCAGCTCGGCGAAGTCGGGCTCGCCCACATAACGTTTCACGATCTCGCCGCGCTTGTCGACCACATAGGTGGTGGGCGTGAGCTGCACGTCGCCCCACGCGTGCGCCACGGCGCCGGTGTTGTCGATCGCGACGGAGAACGGCAGCCTGCGCGTTTCGGCGAAGTTGACGACATAGGCCGGTGGGTCGTAGCGCATCGCGACCGCCAGCGTGTCGAAGCCCTGCGCCCGGTATTTTTCGTAAGTGGCGATCACCTTCGGCATCTCGGCCACGCAGGTCACGCAGCTGGTGGCCCAGAAATTGACCAGCGTCACCTTGCCTTTGAGGTCTTCGGTGGTGCGCTGGGAGCCGTCGAGCAGCACGAAGGTCGACGCCGGCGCAGCGGTGGCGCCGCCGCCCCACCAAGTGGCGCCGGCCAGAACCAGAACGGCTGCAACGGCAACGGCGTAAAGCGATTTTTTCATGGTGGGGCGAAGGTTGAGCGGCAGAGTTTAGGTCTTCGTCACGAATCGTGCCGGCAGGTTTCGGATAATCCGCCGCCATGTCGTCCACCTGCTTCCGTCACCTGGGCTGCGCCGTTTTCCTGTTGTGCATGGCGGGATGCAGCCCCCGATTCAACTGGCGCGAGGTGGCACCGCCGTCGACGCCGCTGCGCGCGTCGATGCCGTGCAAGCCGGAGATCGCCGCCAGGACGGTACCGCTCGACGGCGGCCCGGTCGAGATGCATCTGGCGGGCTGCGATGCCGGTGGCGCCACCTTCGTCATCGGGTGGGCGCCCGTGCCAGCGCCGCGACTCGGTGCTGTGCTGGGCGCCTGGCAGGACTCGACGCTACAGCTGGCCGGCATTCCCGCCGGGCCGGACGCGCCGGCCGGCCGCGGCTTCGTACCGGCCGGCGGCGCGGCACTACCCCAGTCGGTGCGGCTGGCGGCGACCGGGCGCGCGCCCGACGGCGCGCCGCTGCCCCTGCAGGCGGCCTGGTTCGCCGCGGTCGGCACCGAGGCCGGAGGCGCGCAGGCGCTGTTCGCCGCGGTCTATCGCACCCCCGAGGCAGCCGACGCGAGCGAGACCTTCTTTTCGGGCCTGCGTCTGCGCTGACGCGGCCACCCACGGCCCGCATAATGCGGCGCTGCTGATGCACGCTCCATGACCAACCGTATTCTCCTGATCGCCCACGCCCCCCTGGCACATGCATTGCGGCAATGCGCGCTGCATGTGTTCCCCGATTGCGACAAGGGCGTCGCGGCGCTGGATGTGCAGCCCAACGTCTCGCCCGAGGAGACGCTGGCCTCGGCCCGCATCATCCTGGCCCAGCACCGTACCGGCGGCACGCTGGTGCTGACCGACGTCTTCGGCGCCACGCCGTGCAACGTGGCGCAGCGGCTGGTCGATGGCGTGCACTCGAAACTCGTCACCGGCGTCAACCTGCCGATGCTGCTGCGTACCGTCAGCTACCGCCATGAAACCCTCGATGCGCTGGTTTCCCGGGCGGTGATCGGCGGTACGCAGGGCGTCATGCAGGTCGCCATCACCGCGCCGCAAAACCAGGCTCGCAGAAAACATGATCCAGACGAACATCACCATCAGCAATAGGCTCGGCCTGCATGCGCGGGCGTCGGCCAAACTCACCAAGCTCGCCGGCAGTTTCCCGTGCGAGGTCTGGCTGGCCCGCGGCGAGCGCCGCGTCAATGCCAAAAGCATCATGGGCGTCATGATGCTGGCGGCCGGTATGGGCACCCAGGTGACGGTCGAGACCGACGGCGCGAAGGAGCAGGAAGCGATGACGGCCCTGCTGGCGCTCATCAACGACAAGTTCGGCGAAGGCGAATGAGGCCCTGACATGACATTCGCCGTCCACGGTCTCGCCGTTGCCCGCGGCATCGCCATCGGCCGGGCGGTACTGGTGGCGTCGAGCCGCATCGACGTCGCCCACTATTTCGTCGAGCCCGAACACGTCCTGCGCGAGATCGGACGCCTGCGCGACGCCCGCAACGCGGTCACCGAGGAGATCCAGCGCCTGCAGGCCAACGTGGCCCAGATGAACCCGAAGGACGCGCCGCAGGAGCTGTCGGCGATCCTCGACGTGCACCTGATGCTGCTGCAGGACGAGGCGCTCGAAGACGGCGTCAAGCACTGGATCACCGAGCGTTTCTACAACGCCGAATGGGCGCTGACGACGCAGCTCGAACTCGTCGCCCGCCAGTTCGACGAGATGGAGGACGCCTACCTGCGCGAACGCAAGGCCGACCTCGAACAGGTGGTCGAACGCATGCTGCGTTTCATGCGCGGCGTGGCCTCGCCGGTGGCACCGCCGCCCACCCGGCGCGAGCGCAGCCAGGAGCTGCACCTGGCCGACACCGACGTGCCGCTGGTGCTGATCGCGCACGATCTGTCGCCGGCCGACATGCTGCAGTTCAAGCAGAGCGTCTTCGCCGGCTTCGTCACCGATGTCGGCGGGCGCACCTCGCACACCGCGATCGTCGCGCGCAGCATGGACATCCCGGCGGTGGTCGGCGCGCGCAGCGCCAGCCAGCTGGTGCGCCAGGACGACTGGGTCATCATCGACGGCGACGCCGGCCTGATGATCGTCGACCCGTCGTCGATCATCCTGGCCGAGTACGGTTTCAAGCAACGCCAGGGCGAGCTCGAGCGCGAGCGCCTGGCGCGCCTGCGCCACACGCCGGCCATCACCCGCGACGGCGAGCCGGTGGAACTGCTGGCCAACATCGAACTGCCGGAGGACGCAGTGGCGGCGGTGAAGGCGGGCGCTGCCGGCGTGGGGCTGTTCCGCAGCGAGTTCCTCTTCATGGGGCGGCATGGCAAGCTTCCCGACGAGCAGGAGCAATTCGAGGCCTACCGCCGTGCCGTGGCCAACATGGAAGGCCTGCCGGTCACCATCCGCACGGTCGATGTCGGTGCCGACAAGCCGCTCGACGAAACCCGCCGCGACGACGCCCACCTGAACCCGGCCCTCGGTCTGCGCGCCATCCGCTGGAGCCTGGCCGACCCAGCGATGTTCCGCACCCAGCTGCGCGCCATCCTGCGGGCCGCGGCGCTCGGGCCGGTGAAGCTGCTGATTCCGATGCTGGCGCACGGCAGCGAGATCCGCCACACGCTCGCGCTCATCGACCATGCCCGGGCGGAACTCGACAACGCCGGCATCGCCTACGGCAACCCGCAGATCGGCGCCATGATCGAGATTCCGGCGGCGGCCCTGTCGCTGCCGCTCTTCCTGCGGTATTTCGATTTCCTGTCGATCGGCACCAACGACCTGATCCAGTACACGCTGGCGATCGACCGTACCGACGAGTCGGTGGCGCACCTGTACGACCCGCTGCATCCGGCGGTGCTGCGCCTGGTGGCCGACACCATCGCCGCATGCCGCCGTGCCGGCAAGGATGTTTCGGTGTGCGGAGAAATGGCGGGCGACACCGCCATGACCAGGCTGCTGCTGGGCCTGGGCCTGCGCAGCTTCTCGATGCACCCGGCGCAGATCCTGGCGGTGAAGCAGGAGGTGTTGCGCGCCGACGCGCTGCGCCTGGCGCCGTGGGCCGAGCGGGTGCTCAACGCCGAAGACCCGGTCGCCGCGCTGACCGCCGGCTGAACCCGGCCGGTGGCCCGGCGTTCAGACGCCGGCGGCGTGGGCCTGTTCGTCGGCGTGGTAGCTGGAGCGCACCATGGCACCCACGGCGGCATGGCTGAAGCCCATTTCGTAGGCTTTCTCCTCGAACATCCGGAAGGTGTCCGGGTGCACGTAGCGGCGCACCGGCAGATGGGAATTCGACGGCGACAGGTACTGGCCGATGGTGAGCATGTCGATCTGGTGCTCGCGCATGTCGCGCATCACCTGCAGGATCTCGTCGTCGGTCTCGCCCAGTCCCACCATGATGCCGCTCTTGGTCGGCACGTCCGGGTGCAGCGCCTTGAACTTCTTCAGCAGGTTCAGGCTGAACTGGTAGTCGCTGCCCGGCCGCGCTTCCTTGTACAGGCGCGGCGCGGTTTCCAGGTTGTGGTTCATCACGTCCGGCGGCGCAGCCTTCAGGATCTCGAGCGCACGGTCGTCGCGGCCGCGGAAATCGGGCACCAGGATCTCGATCTGGGTGCTGGGCGACAGTTCGCGGATGTTGCGGATGCATTCCACGAAATGGCCGCTGCCGCCGTCGCGCAGGTCGTCGCGGTCGACGCTGGTGAT
>JAKONS010000385.1 GCA_022701845.1 Burkholderiaceae bacterium | reverse complement strand
CGAACAGGCCCTCCTCAACCATCACGCGCGCGCCGCCCTTGCCTTCCTCGGCGGGCTGGAAGATGAAGTTCACCACGCCGTCGAAGGCACGCGTGCGCGCCATCTGGCGCGCGGCGCCTATGAGCATGCTGGTATGGCCGTCGTGGCCGCAGCCGTGGTGCACGCCCTGCGTGCGGCTGGCGTGCGCGGCGTGGCCGAGTCCGGTCATGGGCAGGGCGTCCATGTCGGCGCGCAGGCCCACGCTGCGGGTTCCGGTGCCGCAGCGCAGCGTGCCGACCACGCCGGTGCCGCCGCCCAAGCCCTCGTGCACCTGCAGGCCGAGCAGGCGCAGCGAGTGCGCCACCACGGCGGCGGTGCGGCGCTCCTCGAAGGCGAGTTCGGGATGGGCGTGCAGGTCACGGCGCAGGTTAACCAGCTCCGGCAGCAGGTCGCGCACTGGCTCGGCGATGGCCGCCAGGGCGGCGGCGCAAGGAATCGGAGTGTCGAGGGTCATGGGAGGGCGTTCTATTCGGTGGACGGGGGCAGAGCAGCTACGGCCCCGGGACGCCGGGTTAGCGCCGGGGTGCGTGCGCCGTCGAGCTTACGGCGCCGGCGCCGACTAACCAGCCGAAGGCGCCGGGCGCCACGGCACGCGATGCGGATTGCGCGCCCGCGGGCGGCATCTTGTGTCGGCCGCCCCGTCGGGCCCGACGCGCCGCGAGGTCCATGGCCTTCGGATCTTCCTGGCCATTCGGCCCCGCCGCACACGCTGCCACGCAGCGTTTCTCGCCGGTCGCGTTGCGTCCGGTCTCCGTACCCGCCCGCGCCAGCGCTTCGAACCGCGCCGCGTCGTCTCACCCAGCCTACTCCAGGTGCTCCCATGATCCCCTTCCTCTCTGATCTCCCGGCCGGCGACGACCGGCTCGACCGCCTCTACATCGATGGCGAATGGACGCCGCCCGCGGGCGGTGAGCGCCGCGCCGTCGTCGATCCGTCGACCGAGGACACCGTCGCCGAGATCGCGCTGGGCGACGGGCGCGACGTCGATCGCGCCGTGGCCGCCGCGCGGCGCGCTTTCGCCGCCTGGTCGGCGACGCCGCCCGCCGAAAGGGCCGAGCGGCTCGACCGCCTGCACGCCCTGATCCTGGAGCGCGCCGAGTCGTTTGCCCAGGCGATCTCGCTGGAGATGGGCGCCTCAATCGCCTCGGCGCGTGACGCGCAGGTGCCCGTCGCGGCCGAGCACCTGCGCGTGGCGCGCGACCTGGCGCGCGAGCATCCCTTCCTCACCCTGCGCGGCGACACGGCCATCGTGCGCGAGGCCATCGGCGTGTGCGGGCTGATTACGCCGTGGAACTGGCCGCTCTACCAGATCACGGCCAAGGTCGGCCCGGCGCTGGCCGCCGGTTGCACGGTGGTGCTCAAGCCCAGCGAACTGTCGCCGCTGAGCGCGGTGCTGTTCGCCCAGGCGGTGCACGACGCCGGCGTACTGCCGGGCGTGTTCAACCTCGTCCACGGCACGGGCGAGGCGGTCGGCGCCGCGCTCGCCTCACACCCGGACATCGACATGGTCTCGATCACCGGCTCGACGCGCGCCGGGGTGCTGGTGGCGCAGGCGGCCGCGTCGACGGTCAAACGCGTGGCGCAGGAACTTGGGGGCAAATCGCCCAACGTGATCCTGCCGGACGCCGACCTTGCGCGCGCGATCCCCGCCGCCGTGGCCGCGGGCATGCGCAACGTCGGCCAGTCGTGCAGCGCGCCCACGCGGCTGCTGGTGCCGCGCGCGCGCCTGGCCGAGGTCGAGCGGCTGGCGGCCGAGGCGGCCCGCGCCATCGTCGTGGGCGCGCCGCGCGATGCGGCGACGACCCACGGCCCGCTGGCTAACCGGGCGCAGTTCGCACGGGTACAGGAGATGATCGAGGCGGGCATCGCCGAGGGCGCGCGGCCGGTGTGTGGCGGTCCCGGCCGGCCGCCGGGTCTGGCACGCGGCTACTACGCGCGGCCGACGATCTTCTCCGACGCGCATTCGGCGATGCGCATCGCGCGGGAGGAGATTTTCGGCCCGGTCCTGGTGATCCTGCCCTACGACGACGTCGACGAGGCGGTGGCGATCGCCAACGACACCGAGTACGGCCTGGGCGCGCACGTCCAGGGCAGCGACCTCGACGTTGCGCGCGCGGTCGCGCTGCGCATCCGCAGCGGCCAGGTCCACATCAACAACCCGCCGTGGAGTCCGCACGCGCCCTTCGGCGGCTACAAGCGCTCGGGCAACGGGCGCGAGTACGGCATCGAAGGCCTGCACGAGTACCTGGAGATCAAGGCCATCCTGGGCTACGCAGCGCCGGCGTCGGCTTGACCCCCGTCGGGCCGGTTCGTATCGGTGCGCGATGGTCGTCCGCGACGGTGCGCGCGCACCCCGCGGGTGCCGACCGCAGGGCTTGCTGCGCGGGTGGCCGCAAACGGCAGCTTCGCCCTTGGATGCCCCTAGAACGGAATCCCCTGCCGCGGGGGGCGTGATGCAATTCTCCCGGCCTCAAGAAGCGCCACACCTATCACACACGAGGACTGGAGAACCAACAATGAAGAAAATCCTGGCGGCCGCGGCCGCACTGACCGCTGCGGGCGCCACCATGGCGCAATCGTCCGTCACCCTGTTCGGCGTCATCGACGCCGGCGTGGCCAGCGTGAGGTCCAGCGGCGCCGGCAACGTCACCGGCTTGCTCAGCGGCGGCCACACCACCCCGCGCCTGGGCTTCCGTGGCGTGGAGGACCTCGGCGGTGGCTTCTCGGCCGCGTTCTGGCTGGAGGGCCGTCTCAACAACGACACGGGTGGCGGTTCCGGCCAGAACGCGGCCTTCAACTTCACGCGCCGCTCGACCGTCAGCCTGCTCGGTCCCTTCGGCGAGGTCCGGCTGGGTCGCGACTTCGTGGCCTCCTATCCGCTGGCCTACACCTTCGACGTCACCGACAACCGCGGCCTGGGTCAGATCGAGATCTACGGCCTGGCCACGGCCGGCGTGACCAGCGCCGACGCCTTCCGCGCCAGCAACGCCATATCGTACTTCCTGCCGCGCAACCTCGGCGGCTTCTACGGCCAGGCGCAGTACGTCTTCGGCGAGGGCAGCTCGACCACCGTCGCGCAGACCAACGCCCTGGGCCTGAGCACCAGCGCCGCCAATGCCGCGACGCGCAAGACCGGCGACTACGTCGGCGGCCGCTTCGGCTACGCCAGCGGTCCGGTCAACGTCATGGCCTCCTACGGCCAGTACCTCGACGCCACGCGCGTGGTGGGCGCGGCGGCCTATGCGGCGGATTTCAAGGTCGCCAACTTCGGTGCCTCCTACGACTTCGGCATGGTCAAGCTCATGGGTCTGGTGCAGACCGACCGGATCGACGGCCAGGCCACCATCGCGTCGTTCAAGTTCACCACCTACTCGGTCGGCGCGGTCGTCCCGTTCGGCGTCAGCGAGGTGCGCGCCCAGGTCTCGCGCTACAAGCTCGACGGCAGCGACAACGGCGCCAACAAGGCGTCGCTGGGCTACGTCTACAACCTGTCCAAGCGCACCGCGCTCTACGCCGAGGCGGCGCGCCTCAACAACAAGGGCACCGCGCGCTACCAGCTCGAAGGCATCAGCGGCGTGAGCATCGGCGCGCCGACCGCCGGCGGCAGCTCCACCGGCTACGCGGTAGGCGTCAAGCACTCGTTTTGAGCCCCGGAGCGCGAGGCGCCCTTCATTCCCGACAAGACATCGATTGCGAGTTTGACGGGGCCTCCGGGCCCCGTTTTTTTTCGCCCGCCGCCGCCGCGGCCACCGCGCTCAGAAATCGGCGACCTTGCCCCAGGACGGATCGTTGAAACGCGCCGGCTCGTACGGCTTGGGGTCGACGATGGGCGTGGCGCCGCTGACGATGTCGGCGATCAGGTGGCCCGCGCCGGGGCCGATGCCGAAGCCGTGGCCGGAGAAGCCCGCGGCCAGCACCAGGCCGGGCATGCCCTCGATCTCGCCGATGCCGGGCACGCCGTCGGGCGTGCTGTCGACGAAGCCGGCCCAGGTGTCGGTGATGCGGGAGGAGGCCAGCTCGGGCAACAGCTCCAGGACGCGGCGGTGCGTCTCTTCGATGGTGCGGGCGTCCGGGCGCGGGTCGAGGACACGCATGCGCTCCATGGGCGTGGGCGCGTCGAGCTTCCAGCGCTTAAGCGATTCATGACCGCTGCGCGCGGCCTGCAGGCCGCCGGGCAGCAGGTTGCGCCAGCGCTTGGCGAACATCGGCACGAACTGCGGCGCAAAGCGCACGAACTGCGGCGTCGGATCGATGCGCGCGCGCCCGGCGATCGCCAGCGCGTAGCGGCCGTCGCTGCGGCGCGTGGCCGACACGCCGTCGGCGTACAGCGCGCCGGGGAGTTCGCGCTCGTTGGGCGCGACGCTGAGGATGGACTGCCGGATCGACGCCTGCGGGAAACGCACGCCATGCTGGCGGCAGAACATCGACGCCCAGGCGCCGCCGGCGAGCACGACGGTGCGCGTCTTGATGACCCCAGCCTCCGTCACCACGCCGCTGACCCGGCCGCCCTCAAACTCCAGGCCGCGCGCCGCACACTGCTGGTGGACGGTGCCGCCGAGCTTCATCAGCGCGGTGGCCACCGCCGGTGCCGCCAGCGCGGGGTCGGCGGTGCCGTCGCTGGGCGACAGGACGCCACCCTTCCAAGGCCGGCCGGTGAAGGCGCCGCGCTCGGTGGCTTGGCGGCCGTCAAGGACGTGTGTGGTCACGCCGGCGGTGCGGGCGAAGTCGCGCCAGCTGGCCCAGCGCGCGATCTCGGCCTCGTCGTTGCTCAGGTAGAGCAGGCCACAGCGCTGAAAGCCCGCGTCCAGGCCGCTCTCGGCCGCGAACTGCTCCCACAGGTCGATGCTCTTGGTGGCCATAGGCAGTTCGCGGGCGTCGCGGTTCTGCTGGCGGCACCAGCCCCAGTTGCGGCTGGACTGCTCGCCGCCAACGACCCCCTTCTCGACCAGGGCCACCGGCACGCCGCGCTGCGCCAAGTAGTAAGCGGTGAAGACGCCGATGATGCCGCCGCCGATGACGACGACCTCGGCGGCGGCGGGTAGATGGGGGGAGGAGGTAATACGGTTGAGCGGAGGAGCCATGGGGTGGTTGATCTCTGAGGTATGTGCTTGCGCGTCCTTCGGGATGCGCGGGACACCGCGTATCCCATCGCCGTTCAGTCACCGGTGCGCGGGCTCCAGCTTAAGTTCGGCCGACCGGCTTGGGATGCTGCTTTGCGACTCGCGCGCACAGGGGCTTGTGTTTATGGGAACACTGGCAGCAGATCGTGCCGTATCTCGACTCACGCCCTCAGCCGATTGCCTGCGTAACAATTGCGAACATGCGTGGATCGCCGGCGCCTGCAGCTGACAGCATGCCGCGTACCATGGTTGTGGGCGAGTCCACGTTGGGCAGTCCGATGGATTCGAGCCAGTCTGGCAGGCCGCTAGAGCGGTCGACGTCAATGCGGGTGAAGTGCCCGGCGTTGCGACTCACCAGGTGCGCGATCAGAGCCTTGGCGCTCTCAGCGTCGGGCGCCATCACCGGACCGACCACATGGCCGCGACCAAAGCGGCGCAGCATCGCGAAGCCGCGCGGCGAGTTGTCCTGGTCGAGCACAACGCAGGCCTCGGCATTGGAAAGCAGATCGGCGACCAGCGCGGGGCGAGGCATGCCGCGACCCTGGGCGTCGAGCCGCTGCAGCGCCTCCAGTTCGTTGGCCCCGGCCGGCCGCAGCCGGACGCCAGGCGGCAGCGCTATCAGAGCGACGGATTGCGCGGTGCCTTGGTGCTGGCTCAGTTCGCCGGTAGCGACGAAGCCAAGCCGCTCGTACAGACCGCGGCCCTGGGAAGTGGCGTGCAACAGGACGGTGCGATTCTCCAATCCGTCGAGCAGCGCGTTCATCAGACGGGCGCCGATGCGCCGTCCTTGGGTGGTCGGCGAAACAATCACCAAGCCGATGCTGGCGTGGTCCGGACCCCAGAGCCAGCGCTGGGCGGTTCCCACGACTTGGCCGTCCAGTTCAGCCACGACGCCCTCGGCATGGGCAAAGCCCTGTGCCCAGTCGACTGGGCGATGCGGCCAACGCAGTTCGGCCGACATGGCCTGCGACACCTCCAAATCGTCGGTGGTCATGGGACGAAGCACTACGTCGTCGTCGGCGGCATCGGGAGATGCATCGGGGGTGCGGGAGATCATGCGGATCAGCTTTCTGCGGAAGGAAGAGCGAAAAGCAATCCATGTTGGACGACATCCGCATCCCGCGCCA
The DNA here is from genome assembly GCA_022701845.1 of Burkholderiaceae bacterium. Next base: position 4,309 of record JAKONS010000385.1, on the reverse strand, counting down.
TAGTGAATTGGACTTGACGCGCAATTTGCAACCATCCACCGTCGGACAAGGTCTTTTTAGAATTGGCTGCGGCACGGCCCGCGCGAACGGGCACATATGCTGCGGTGCGACGCCGCTCAGGAAGCGGCCGGGTCGTAGACCAGCGGCACCCGCTTGACGTTGCAGAGCAGTTCGTAGGCGATGGTTCCGGCGCGGCGGGCGACGTCGTCCACCGAAACGCGTCGTCCCCAGAGTTCGACCGCGCTGCCGATGCCCGAATCTGGCAAGTCGGTCAGGTCGACGGTCAGCATGTCCATCGAGACACGTCCGATTACGCGGGTGATCGCGCCGTCCACCGCCACGGGCGTCCCGGTCGGCGCCGAGCGGGGATAGCCGTCGGCGTAACCGATTGCCACCAGGCCGACCCGCGTCGGGGCTGAGGCGATGAAACGCCCACCGTAGCCCAGCGGGTCGCCCGGCCGCAGCGTCCGCACGGCGAAGACCCGGCTCTCCAGTGACATCACCGGCCGGAGTCGGTCAGCACCCCCGCCGGCGCCCGCGTCGGGAGGCAGCGGATTCGCACCGTACAGCACGATGCCGGGTCGCGCCCAGTCCCGTCGCGCGGCCGGCCACTGCAGCAGCCCGGCCGAATTGCCGACGCTGCGATCGCCCGGCAGGGCGAGCGTGGCGGCGTCGAACGTCGCCAACTGTCGATGGGTCGCGTCGCTGCCAGGTTCGTCGGCGCACGCGAAGTGGGTCATGAGGGTGATGTGCGAGGTCTGGCCGCTGGCCAGCAGTCGTGCATGGGCCTGTGGCGCGTCGGCCGCCGCGAAGCCGGCCCGGCCCATGCCCGAATCGATCTTGAGCCAGACGTGTAAGGGCACGGCGCTTCCGTCCTCCTCCTTCTCGATCATGCGCAACTGCGATTCCTGGTGGACGACGATCCATAGGTTTAGCACGCGCGCCGTGGCGAGTTCGTCCGGCTCGAACAGGCCTTCGAGCACCAGGATCGGCCCCTGGATGCCGGCTTGCCGCAACCCTGCCGCTTCTTCGACAAACGCAACGGCCAGGCCGTCGGCATCCCGGGACAGGGCCTGGGCGCAGCGCACGGCGCCGTGACCGTAGGCATCGGCCTTGAGCACCGCGAGCGCGCGGCCCCCGTGGATGCTGCGCGCCAGCCGGTAGTTATGCCGCAGGGCGTCGAGGTCGATGCGCGCCCGAGAAGGACGGCTCACGCCGTCGCCCGTGCGGCGTGAACGCCGTGCCGGCGGGTTTCGGCGCGCCCGTAGCGATCGATTCCCAGGCCGTTGGCACTGATCTCCGGTGTCTGGCCCATGACCATGGCGGCCACCAGCTTTGCCGAGCCGCAGGCCATGGTCCAGCCCAGGGTGCCGTGCCCCGTGTTCAAGTAGAGGTTGCGGTACTTCGTGGCACCGATCACGGGAGTGCCGTCCGGCGTCATGGGCCGCAGGCCAGTCCAAAAGCTGGCGCGGGAGACGTCGCCGCCCGGGAACAGCTCGTCGACCACCATCTCGAGCGTGGCGCGGCGGCGCAGATCCAGACGGAAGTCGAAGCCGCCCAGCTCCGCCATGCCGCCCACCCGGATACGGTCGTCGAAGCGGGTGACCGCGATCTTGTAGGTCTCGTCGAGCACCGTGGACTGCGGCGCGAACGCTGGATCAATCAGCGGCACTGTCAGCGAGTAGCCCTTGACCGGATAGACCGGCAAGCCAAGGCCCAGCGGCTTGAGGAAGTCGCGCGAATAGCTGCCCAGGGCCAGCACCACCCGGTCGGCTTCCAGCACCCGGCCGCCGGCGCTGACGCCCGTGATGCGCGAGCCCTCGGTCAGCAGGCCTTCGACCGATTCGTCGAACTGAAACTGCACGCCTAGGCCGCGCGCCAGTTCGCACAGCGCGTTGGTGAACCGGTAGCAATCGCCGGTCTCATCCTTGGGCAATCGCAATCCCCCGGCCAGCCGGTCGCGGGCTTGTCCGAGACTGGGTTCGACGCTCGCCAATTGATCGGCCGTAAGCAGTTCATAGGGCACGTTGCATTCATCGAGCACGGCCACATCCCGCTGCACCGCATCAACTTGCGCTTGGGTGCGGAAAAGCTGCAGGGTGCCGCCCGTGCGGTGCTCATACTGAATGCCGGTGTCAGCACGCAACTGCTGCAAACACGCCCGGCTGTATTCGGCCACCCGCATCATGCGCTCCTTGTTGATGGCATAACGCTCAGGCGAGCAGTTGCGTAGCATCTGGGCCATCCACTGCAGCTGAAACAGGCTTCCATCAAGACGCACTGCGAGTGGCGCGTGCTTTTGAAACATCCATTTCATTGCCTTTAGCGGAATGCCCGGTGCGGCCCACGGGGTGGAGTAGCCCGGCGACACCTGCCCAGCGTTAGCGAAACTGGCTTCAAGGGCTGGCCCCGACTGACGGTCAATCAGCGTTACTTGTGCCCCTGCCAGCGCCAAGTAATAAGCCGTGCTAATTCCGATGACGCCGCCGCCCAGTACAATGACTTTCATGGTGAACTTGATTTCAGATGATTATTAATCCTACTTTACGAGGCAATGCGCAGTAAAAAACACCAATCTTCAGCGAAATGGCAGTGGATCTTGCTGATCGATTGCCTCAAATCTGGCCGGTGAAGCAGATGTTCGATCTCGACCGGCTCGACCGGCTCGACCGCAGGATCCTCGACGTCCTCCAGCGTGACGGACGCATCTCCATGACCGATCTCGCGCAGCGGATCGGCCTGTCGACTTCGCCATGTTCTGAGCGTGTGAAGCGCATGGAGCGCGAGGGCGTAATCACTGGATACGAGGCACGCGTGCGCCCCGCGGCCCTGGACAAGACCCTGCTCGTGTTCGTGGAGCTCACGCTGGCATCCAAGTCCGACGAGATCTTCGAGCAGGTACGCAAGGAACTGATCCACGTGCCGGACGTGCAGGAATGTCACCTTGTTTCCGGCAGCTTCGACTACTTGGTCAAGGCACGGCTGGGCGGTATGGACGAGTACCGCCGTCTGCTGGGCGACATCCTCAAACGGCTGCCGGTAGCAGCGCAGTCGCACAGCTACGTGGTGATGGAGGAACTCAAAGAGTCACAGTTACTGCGCACCGACTGCTGAGCCAAACTGACACCTAAGTCGGAACGCTTATATGAATTAACATAATTTTTGTTATATGTGATCGGCATGGTATTCAAATATAGAGTTGGTGTCCAAAATGCTGATCACGCTCGCATTCATTTCAAGTCGTGCTCATATCTGAACAGTCTGCTTTGGATCTGTTGATACGCTTCCGCCGTTATGCACAACGCAGGCGCTGCTGATCTAGCACCGCTGCCTCTCGGAGACGCACCCATGGACTGACGACGGCTCGCCACCAGCGTCGCCGCTTTCACAATTTTTCCGCCGCACTTTGCCCTCGCGCAGCCCCGCACCGTCTGGCAGGACGACGCCGGTAGCCTCACCAACGTGCTCGGTCTCCGCGTCGGTCACTTCACCGAAAGCCGTCGGCCTACGGGCTGCACGGTCATCGTGACCGAGTACGGAGCGGTGGGCAGCGTCGACTTGCGCGGCTCGGCCCCGGGCACGCGCGACACCGATCTGCTTCAGCCGACGAAACTCGTCGAGAAGGTGCACGCGGTGCTGCTGTTGGGCGGCAGCGCCTTCGGCCTGGATGCGGCAACGGGTGTCATGCGCTACCGTAAGGAGCGCCGGATCGGCTACGACGTCGGCGTCACGCATGTGCTCATTGTGCTGAACGCCACCATCTTCGACCTGGGTGTGGGCGATGGCCACATCCGCCCGGACGCCCAGGCCGGCTACCGTGCCTGCGAGGCCACGGGCATCGACCGGTCGGCCGAAGGCAACATAGGCGCCAGCGCAGGCGCCACGGTCGGCAAGCTGTTCGCGGCGCCAAACACGCCATAAAAGGCGGCCTTTGCATGGCGTCGCTGCGGGTGAAGACCACTATTGCAGCGTTTCCGATAGCCTCTGATTGAGAAAACTTGATGATGTTCTGCGCCACACCTCGACTTTCGTGTCAATATGTATCTAATGCGCTCGTGAAAGAACAAGCGTTACACGCTGAGTTCGTTGTCAGGCCAGCTTTGCACAATCACTCGGTTTCAATGGATGAAAGTCTAAGGACATTGCTCAGTGAAGATCAGGAAAATAAAAATTGAAAACTTTCGTGGTGTCAAACAGCTTGACTGGGATTTGCCGGCTGCTGATATTTTCTGTTTGATAGGCAAAGGTGACTCCTCTAAATCCACCATCTTGGATGCGATCAGATACACTTTCCATCCCCAATGGAACC
>JAKONS010000382.1 GCA_022701845.1 Burkholderiaceae bacterium | reverse complement strand
AGCCCATGATGGCGAGGCGGGCACGTTGCGCTTCGGCGTCGGCCTCGGTGCGGAATGCGCCGGCCTGGATCAGGTAGTCGAAGGACTCCGCATTGGCGGGCGCGGTGGCCGCGGCAGAGGCCGTCGTAGAACCGCCGGAGGCAGACGGCGCGGCAGCGGAACGTGCCCGCGCCAGATCGCCCAATGGATCGGCCGACGGCGCGGCGGCGCGCGGTGCCGGCGCGGGTGTCGGCGTGGCAGCGGCGCTGGTGGGTGCCGGCGGGGCTGCCGGGATCATCGGGTCGGCTGCGGGCGCCTTGGGCGTCGCGACGCCGCTGGCGGCGCCCGCCGGTGCTGCGCCGCTGTCGCCGCCCGGGGGCTTGGCGCCGGCCGCGCGCTTGCCGAGGACCGAATTGGGATCCCAGTCGCGGTTCTTCTGGGCCTCCAGCGCATCCTGCTCGGCGTTGCGAGAGGAGTTGCGGTTCATGAAGGGAATCGGCACCTTGGTGACATACACCGCCACGGCCAGGGCGGCGCCCAGGCCGACCACCACGCCGATGACGACACCCAGAAAGGTGCCGCCGAACTGCCGGCTTTTCTTGTTTGCTGGAAACACGCGCATCCCCTGTACGTCGATCATCACATCTTGGCCGGAGCCGACACGCCCAGCACGGCAAGCCCATTGTGCAGTACCTGCGCCGTGGCCGACACCAGGGCCAGGCGGGCGTTTTTGGTGGCTTCGTCGTCGACCAGAATGCGTTCGGCGTCGTAGTAACTGTGATAGGCCGCCGCCAGGTCGCGCAGGTAGAAGGTGACGTCGTGCGGTGCGAAATCGCGGGCTGCCGCGGCCAGCATGTCCGGATACTTGGCCAGCTGCAGCATCAGGGCCTGCGCGGCGGGCGTGTCGAGCGCCGCCAGGCCCGCCGACCGCAGCGCTGCGCGTTCGCCGCCCCAGGCCGCCAGCACCGAGCAGATGCGGGCATGGGCGTACTGCACGTAGTACACCGGGTTGTTGTTGTTCTGCGCCACGGCCAGGTCGACGTCGAAGGTGTATTCGGTGTCGGGCTTGCGGCTCAGCAGGAAGAAGCGGACCGCGTCGGTGCTGGTCCATTCGATCAGGTCGCGCAGGGTGACGTAGCTGCCGGCACGCTTGCTGATCTTGACCTCTTCGCCGCCCTTGACCACCCGCACCATGGTGTGCAGCACATAGGCGGGGTAGTCGACCGGAATGCCCAGGCCGTCGACGCCGGAAGCGGCCTGCAGGCCGGCGCGCACCCGGGCGATGGTGCCGTGGTGGTCGGTGCCCTGGATGTTGACCACGGTATGGAAGCCACGCTCCCACTTGGCCAGGTGGTAGGCGACGTCGGGCACGAAGTAGGTGTAGGTGCCGTCGCGCTTCTTCATCACGCGGTCCTTGTCGTCGCCGAAGTCGGTCGACTTCAGCCACAGCGCGTCGTCGAGCTCGTAGGTCTTGCCCGACTGCTGCATCTTGCCCACTGCCGCGTCCACCCGTCCGCTGGTGTAGAGGCTTGACTCCAGGTAGTACTGGTCGAAGCGCACCTGGAATGCCTTCAGGTCCAGATCCTGCTCGCGGCGCAGGTTGGCGACGGCGAATTCGCGGATCGAGTCCAGGTCGTCCACATCGCCGCTGGCGGTGGTGCTGCGGTCGTCGGCAGATACCGTCTTGCCGGCCAGGAAGTCGGCGGCGATATCGGCGATGTAGTCGCCGTTGTAGGCGGCCTCGGGCCATCCGTCCATACCCGGCGCGAGGCCCCGGGCGCGCAACTGGGTACTGTTGGCCAGGGTGCCGATCTGCACCCCCGCGTCGTTGTAATAGAACTCGCGCCAGACCGACTTGCCCTGGGTGGCCAGCAGGTTGCAGATGGCGTCTCCGAGGGCTGCCTGGCGGCCGTGGCCGACATGCAGCGGGCCGGTCGGGTTGGCGGAGACGAACTCGACCAGCACCTTGTCCCCGTCGGCTGGCCGGCAGCCGTAGGCCTGGCCGGCGGCGAGAATCTCGCGCACGGTTTCCTGTTTGGCTTCGGGCTTGAGGCGCAGATTGAGAAATCCGGGGCCGGCGATCTCGAGGGCGGAAGTCCAGCGCTGGAAGGCCTCGGTCGCCGACAGGCCCTGCCGCAGGGTCTCGGCGAGCTGCCGCGGATTCTGGCCGAGCGGCTTGGCCAGTTGCAGTGCGGAAGTCACGGCGAAGTCGCCGTGCGAGGCGACCTTGGGAAGTTCGAAAGCGGCGCGAGAACCGGCGCCGGGCAGAAGTTTTTCCAGCTCGGCGGCCAGCGCCGCGAGCAGGTCTTGTTTGACGGAAAGCATGGGCGGGATTCTACGGGCCGCCCCCGGCGTCGGCCGCCGCCCGGCTGCGCCTCAGCCCTTCACGCCGAAGCCGCGCGCCAGGAAGGTGGCGGCCAGCGGAATCAGGGGCAGCAGGTGCGCCTGCACCATGATCAGGCGGCGGGTCGATCGCACTTCCGCATCGGCCGGCAAGGCGCTTCCGGCATGTTGCGCCCTGACCCACCGACGGATGGTGAGGCTGGGCTTGATCGAGATCAGCGCCATCAGCACGAACAGGCCCACCTTGGCGTGCAGCAGCCAGTTGGCGCCGTAGTAGCCCGGGCCCTTCACGCCCCAGACGATGCGCGCCACGCCGGTCGCCAGCACCGCCAGAGCGGCGATCCCGTAGACCAGATCGAGCTTGCCCAGTCGCGCGATCGCCTTGGCGTTGAGCCAATCGCTGCGGCACAGCGCCGCTTCGCTGGCCAGGAACACCACCAGGGTCAGGATGGCGAGCAGATGCAGGTAGGCGAGGATGGATTCGAGGACCATGGGGTTTGGCGTGTGAAGCGGCGGTGCGGACGATTGTCGGCGACGGCGAACGCTCAGGCCGCGCCCTGCCAGAACGCGGGGCGGCCGTAATGGAAACGCAGGAAGTCGATCCACAGCCGGACCCGCAGCGGCAGATGCTTGCGCTGCGGCACTACCGCGTAGATGCCGTTCGGTGGCGCGGCGTAGTCCGCCAGCACCTCCACCAGCCGACCGGCGGCGATGTCGGCCTCGACCTCCCAGGTGCTGCGCCAGGCGATGCCATGGCCGGCCAGGCACCAGTCGTGCAGCACCTGGCCGTCCGAGCAGTCGAGCAGTCCGGCCGGCCGCAAGAATTCCAGCACCCGTTCCGGACCGGCACCCGTGCCTCCTGCCGGCACCGCGAAGGCCCAGCCCCGCGTCTGCGATGCGTCGCTCGACAGCGTCAGGCAGGCGAACCCGGCCAGGTCGGATGGCTGGGCGGGTGTGCCGTGCCGCGCGAGATAGGCCGGCGTGGCGACACACATCCGTCGGTTGTCCGCCAGGCGCACGCTGACGAGCGACGAGTCCGGCATGTCGCCCACCCGCACCGCGCAGTCGAAACCCTCCGCGGTGAGGTCGACCACCCGGTCGCCCAGGCTCAACGA
>JAKONS010000367.1 GCA_022701845.1 Burkholderiaceae bacterium | reverse complement strand
CGAAGCCCAGGCAGGCGGTCTGCGCCAGTTCACCGTTGGACTGGTGGATCTCGAAGGTCTTGGAGAAATAGTCCTGGTGGTAGTTGAAGGAGCAGACGGCGGTCGGCTTCTCTTCGGAAATGACCGGCACCACCACCTCGAACTTGAGCTTCTGCTCGCGCTGGGCGTTGGCCAGGATCTTGCCGACGCGGCCGAAGAAGGGGTCGCTGGCGACCTCTTCCTGGGCCGGCAGGCCGAGCGAGCGCAGCAGGTCGAGGCCGCGCTGCAGCCACATGTCGCGCCACTCCAGCACCTGCTCGGGCGAGCCGACGCGGACGAACTCGCGCACCCGGAAGGCCTGCATCCGGGTCGGCTCTTCGGACGGCTCGTGGCGGAACACCCAGTGCGTCATGTCGACCAGCCGGCCGCCTTCGGGCAGGGTGCCGGTGAAGCTGGGATACACCGGATAGCAGGCAGCGGGGATCAGCACCACGCCGGTCCGGGCCATCAGGTCGTCGTAGTCCTCGCCGTCGGCGATGCGCTGGACCAGCTTGGGATGGTCGGCCGCGCTGCCGCAGAAGCACACCACGCCCATCGCCAGCTGCGGGAACGACTTCATGTAGCCGCTTTTCTCGAACACGTTGCGCGCCAGCGTGGGCGGGAAGGTGAACTTCTCGGCGCCGTCGTCGGCGGCGATGGTGCCGACCAGCGCGTTGAAGCGCTCCAGCACGTCCTCGAACACCGCGTTGCGGCCGAACACGCCGGGCTCGCCCGACGGCACGATCAGGCCGTGCGACACCAGGCCGTCGTAGAGCGATTGGGAGTCGTAGTGCATGGCGGCTGCGGACATAGGGGTTCAGGAATCCTTGTAGACCAGCAGCATCGAGGCGCTGCGGGCGTAGATGCGGTCGTTGCCCACCATCAGCTGGGCCGAGTGGGCGTCGCGCAGATGGCGGCCCAGGCTGAACTTGCTGTCGTTCTTGTAGCCCATGATTCCGCAGATGAGCAGCGCCTCGTGCACCACCTGCACCATCAGCGTGGAGCAGGAGATCTTCAGGTTGTTCATCTTCAGCGCGAAGCCGATGGTGAGCAGCGATTCGTTGCCCTCGGCGGTGGCCTGCAGCTCCTGGCAGTCGCGCGCCACGTCGTGCACGTTCGAGCGCATCGACTGCAGCGTGTTCGACAGCTCGGCCAGCCGCAGCGCGGTCGGCGGCACGGTGCCCGGATCGCGCCGGGCGGCGGCGCGCACGAAGGCCGCGGCGCGGTTCATCGCGTCGGTGGCGATACCCAGCCACAGGCCCGACCAGAGGATGTGCGAGTACGGCACCATGGTCTGGCTCGACGAGTCGGCGTATTCGCCCGGCAGCAGCTGCGCCACGTCGCCACGCGAGCGGAACTCGAAGCCCGGGCTGCAGGTGCCGCGCATGCCCAGCGTGTCCCACTGCGAGGTCTGCTTGAGGGTGAACTGGCCCTTGCGCGCCAGCACCATGATCTGGTCGCTGCGGGCGGCGCCGGCGTCGCGCCGGCAGGTCACCAGCAGGTCATCGGCCTGGGCGCCGTAGGAGATCGTGGTGGCGTCCTTGTCGAGCACGAAGGCGTCGCCCTCGATCTGCACCGCGCAGATGCTGGAGCGGGTGTCGCCGCCGATGCCGACCTCCGAGGTGATCGAGCCGATCAGCATCTGCCGCTCGACCAGCTCGCGGCAATAGGCGCGGAAGAACTCCGAGCCCAGCCCGTGCCGCACGATGCAGGCGACCTGGATCTGGTGCATGGCGAACACCATGGCGCTGGCCGCGCAGTACTGGCCGAGCGCGGTGCAGATGGCGGTCAGTTCCATCATGCCCATGCCCATGCCGCCGAGCTCGACCGGCACCAGCGCCGACAGCAGCTTGGCTTCCTTCAGCGCGGCGATGGACTCGGCCGGAAAGCGCGCGTTGCGGTCCACGTCCTGCGCATGCACGGCGGCGATCTCGCTGCCGATGCGGTGGGCCAGCCGGACGGCGTCGCCCTGCGTTACGTCGTTGCTCATTCGGTGCTGTGCGATGTGGCGTGTGGGAAGCGCGGTGGCCGTGCGGCTGGCCTTCAGGCCGCCGTCAGCTCTTCGACCGCTTCGCGGATGCTGGTCAGGCTGCCGAAGACGCCGCGCTTGAGCATGCGGTCGGGGAATTCGATGTCGAACTTGCCTTCCAGGGCCAGCATCACGTTGACGCTGGCATGCGAGGTGAGGCCGGCCTGGTAGAGGTCGGCGTTCTCGTCGAGGGTCGCGGGATCGGCGGAGAGCCGGCCGTGGTCTTTCAGAACCTGCCGGATGTCGTCAAGAGTGCTCAATTTGCTGCGTCCAAGTGCGGGGGGCGGGGTGTACGTGTTTAAGCAGGTTCTAACCTTTGCTTACCGGTTGGGGAGTCTAGTGCAGGTGCGGGGGGTTTGCTACATGGGGGTGTTGGTTCGGGGGGTCTTGGGGGTTTGGGGCTTTGGGTGGTGGGGGGCTTTGTTTGTTTGTTGTTGTTTGAACTGGTAGCTGGGGGCTTGCGCGCCCCCAGACCCGCGGTAACTTTCTTTGCTGGCACAAAGAAACTCACGAAAGAAATGCCTTCAATGCGGGGACGAGCTGAACGCTCG
>JAKONS010000366.1 GCA_022701845.1 Burkholderiaceae bacterium | reverse complement strand
AATCAAGGACTTGCAGCATGGTGGGCGGGAAGTTGTCCGCTTGCCGGCCACCTCCCCGTCCGCTTATCGGACACCGCTGCGGCACTGTGCGCGCGGCCATCGGCGCCACTACTTTTTGTCGCATGTGGCGGCTGTGCCGCCGCCGAGAATCGCCCACCCCCCACCACCACCGCTGGCCCCCGGCCGTCGCCATGAGGTCCCTCCGCAGCCAGCTCGTCTTCTTCTGGATCTTCCTGCTGGCCGCGGGCGTGGCGCTGGGCCTGCTGACCGCCTCGGTGTACCGCGACAGCGCCGGCGTGCAGGTGGCCGCGGGCCGCGCCGCCACCGAACAGGCCTGCCGCGCCATCAGCCTGCGCTATGCAAAGTCGATGCCGCAGCCGGCGCCGGCCGCGCCGCAGACCGACCTGCTGCAGGTGCTGCTGCAGCTGGTGCTGATCGACGTGCCGCATGTCGAGGGCGGTGTCTGGCAGGAGGCCGGCGGCATGCTCGCCTATGCCTATCCCACCTACGAGGGCAGCGGCGTGAAGCGCGACGTGCCGGTGACCGAGCAGCCGCTGATCGTGCAGCTGGCGCAGCAGGCCGCGCGCACCGGCCAGCCGCAGACCGACGTGGTGCGCGGCAGCCGCGAGGCGCTGATCGTGGCGGCCTGCCCGCTGGCACCGCCCGGCGCCGGGCTGGCCGCCTGGACCATGACCCGCACCCACGCCGGCGCCCTGGCCGCGCAGGGCAGCCTGCACCTGGCGCTGGGCGCGCTGCTGCTCACCCTGCTGGCCTCCGGCGGCTGGCTGGCCTGGATCCTGGTGCGCGGGCTGCGCCATGTGCAGCGCATCGAGGAGCGCATCGCCACCGCCGATGCCGACCACATGCCGCTGCTGCAGCGCACCGGCCTGCGCGAGCTCGACCTGCTGGTCGACGCCTTCAACCGCTACCGCGCGCGTTTCGCCGAGGCGCGCGACCAGCTGCAGGCCGGCGCCCTGCAGCGCGCCCGCGACCAGCGCCTGGCCGCCCTCGGCCGCATGACCGCCGGCATCGCCCACGAGATCCGCAACCCGATCGCCGCCATGCGCCTGAAAGCCGAGAACGCCCTGGCCGCCGAGCCGGGCCGGCAGCAGCAGGCGCTGGTGGCCATCGTCGGCCAGGTGGACCGGCTCGACGGCCTGGTGCGCAGCCTGCTGTCGCTGGTGCAGCCGGTGCTGCCGGCGCCGCAAAGCGTCGATCTGGCGGCCTGGCTGGACGAGCGCCGCGACAGCGTCGCCGGTGCCGCGGCGGCGCGCGGCATCGACCTGGCGGTGGAAAGCCGCGGCGCTGCCACCGCGGTGTTCGACCCGGTGCACCTGGCGCGCGCCGTCGACAACCTGCTAGACAACGCGGTGCGCCATGCGACTGCGGGCGGCCGGGTGCGGCTGTCCGCGGACAACGGCATAGCAGCCGCAGCGGCGGACGCGCAGGCGCCTTCGGCGGAACCGGGCGCGACGCGGTCGCTGGTGCTGCGCGTCACCGACGACGGCGCCGGCGTGGCCGCGGCCCAGCAGGCCACGCTGTTCGAGCCCTTCGCCACCGGCCGCGCCGACGGCACCGGCCTGGGCCTGGCCCTGGCCCGCGAGGTGGTGCTGGCCCACGGCGGCGACATCCGCTATCGCCGCGACGACGGCACCAGCGTTTTCGAGATGGAGCTGCCATGGCCCGCATCCTGATCGTCGACGACGACGCGGCCTTTCGCGAATCGCTGGCCGAGACCCTGGCCAGCCTGCAGCACGAGACGGTCGAGGCCGGCAGCGGCGAGGCCGCCCTGGCCGCGCTGCAGCGCGCGCGTTTCGACGCGGTGTTCCTCGACCACCGCATGCCCGGCATGGACGGCCTGCAGACCCTGGCCGCGATGCGCGCCCGCAGCGCCCGCCTGCCGCCGGTGATCGTGCTCACCGCCTACGCCAGCGGCGACAACACCATCGAGGCGATGCGCCAGGGCGCCTTCGACCACCTGGCCAAGCCGGTGAAGCGCGACACGGTGATCGCGGTGCTGCAGCGCGCCCTGCGGCCGGACGCCGCCGCCGCTGCCGGCGACGCCGCTGCCGCCGCCGCGCCCGAGAGCGCCGGCGCCCTCATCGGCAGCAGCGACGCGATGCGCGAGGTGCACAAGCGCATCGGCCTGGCCGCCGCCGCCGGCACCGCGCCGGTGCTGGTGACCGGCGAGACCGGCACCGGCAAGGAACTGGTCGCCCGCGCGCTGCATCGGCACTCGGCCCGCGCCGACGCGCCCTTCGTGGCGATCAACTGCGCCGCCATCCCGAAGGACCTGCTGGAGAGCGAACTGTTCGGCCATGTGCGCGGCGCCTTCAGCGGCGCCACCGCCGACCGCCCCGGCTGCTTCCGGGCGGCCGACGGCGGCGTGCTGCTGCTCGACGAGATCGGCGACATGGCGCTGGGGGTGCAGTCGAAGATTCTGCGGGCGCTGCAGGAGGGCGAGGTGACGCCGCTGGGCAGCAACCGCAGCGTGCGGGTGAATGTGCGGGTGGTGGCCGCCACCCACCGCGACCTGGCGGCCGAGGTGCGGGCGGGGCGGTTTCGGGAGGATCTGTTCTATCGGTTGAACGTGCTGGCGATCCGGCTGCCGCCGCTGCGGGAGCGGCTGGCGGACATCGTGGTGCTGGCGGAGCATTTCCTGCGGCTGGCGGCCGCGGCGGGTGGGGTGGAGCCGAAGCGGCTGTCGTCCGAGGCGGCGCAGGCGTTGTTGCGGATGGCGTGGCCGGGGAATGTGCGGGAGCTGCGCAATGTGATGGAGCGGTGCCAGGCGATGGTGCGGCATCGGGTGATCGCTGTGGGGGATCTGGCGGGCGCTTTGGGGGGGGAGCTTTCGGGGGGTTGTGGCGAGGGGGGTGCTTCTGCAGAAGCTGTTGCTGCTGTTGCTGATGCTGTTGGGGCGGAGGGAATGCCTGCGGGGTGGATGGAGGGGGAGTTGCCTGCGGCGGTGGAGCGGTTGGAGCGGGTGATGATTGCGCGGGCGCTGGAGCGGGCGGGGGGGAACCGGGCGGAGGCCGCTCGGGTGTTGGGGATTCACCGGCAGTTGTTGTATCGGAAGTTGGAGGTTTATGGGTTGGGGTGAGGGGTTTGTGGTTTGTTGGGTTGGTTTTTTTGGGGGTGGGATTTTTTTGATTATTTCTCCCTGTTGGGAGAGGGGAGCTGGGGGCTTGCGCGCCCCCAGACCCTGCGGTAACTTTCTTTTTCGCAAAAAAAGAAACTCACGAAAGAAAATTGCTAGGGGACGAGCTGAACGCTCG
>JAKONS010000091.1 GCA_022701845.1 Burkholderiaceae bacterium | reverse complement strand
GGCGCCTCAGCCCTGCCAGGCGCGCCGCATCAGGCATTCGGTGAGGGCGACGGCGGCGATCAACGCCGCCCAGGTGATCATCTTGCCGTCGCTGCCGAACACCGCCAGGCCGGCTGCCAGCACCACCATCCCCACGCCGAAACCGCAGGCCAGGCGCTGGGGCCAGCCGGCGCCGCGGGCCGGCATCACCAGCCCGCCGCACAGCACCGCGGCTGCGGCCGTCCAGAGGGCGGGGGCGCAAAAGTTGAGCAGATGGCCCAGGAAAGTGACGGCGTTCATGGCGGAATTGACGACAGCGGTGCGGGTTTATCGCAGCGATAGGCTCTGGATTCGACCCCACGCGAAAAACAAAAAGCCACAAATTTTATAATCCGCAGATGGCAGTCTGGGCTCTCGGCCTCAATCACAACACCGCGCCGCTCGACCTGCGCGGCCGGTTCGCGTTCGCGCTCGACCGGATCGCGCCGACGCTGCACGGCCTGCGCCAGTCGCTCGGCGGCGAACGCCATCCCTCGGTCGAGGCCGCCATCCTGTCGACCTGCAACCGCACCGAGGTGTATTGCGCCGGCGACAGTGCCGCGCTCGACCACACCTTCGACTGGCTGGCCCAGGCCGGCGGCGTCTCGCCCGCGCTGCTGCGCTCGCATGCCTATTCGCTTCAGGGCGGGCCGGCGGCGCGCCATGCGTTCCGGGTGGCCAGCGGGCTCGATTCGATGGTGCTGGGCGAGGCGCAGATCCTCGGCCAGATGAAGGACGCGGTGCGCGCCGCGGAAAGCGCCGGCGCCCTCGGCACCACGCTGAACCAGCTGTTCCAGCGCTCGTTCGCGGTGGCCAAGGAAGTGCGTAGTTCGACCGAGATTGGCGCGCATTCCATCAGCATGGCGGCCGCCGCGGTGCGCTTGGCCGGCCAGCTGTTCGAAGACCTGGGCAGCATCCGCATCCTGTTCGTGGGCGCCGGCGAGATGATCGAGCTGGCCGCCACCCATTTCGCCGCGCGCAACCCGAAATCGATCGCCATCGCCAACCGCACGCTGGAGCGCGGCGAACACCTCGCCACCCGTTTCAACGGCGAGGCGATGCGCCTGGGCGACGTGCCCGGCCGCCTGCACGAGTTCGACGCGGTGATCAGCTGCACCGCCGCGTCGGTGCCGATCATCGGCCTGGGCGCGGTGGAGCGGGCGCTGAAGAAGCGCCGCCACCGCCCGATGTTCATGGTCGACCTGGCGGTGCCGCGCGACATCGAGCCCGAGGTGAAGGCGCTCGACGACGTCTATCTCTATACCGTCGACGACCTGGCCAGCGTGGTGCAGACTGCCCAGGCCCACCGCCAGGCCGCGGTGGCGCAGGCCGAATCCATCATCGACGCCGGGGTGCAGAACTTCCTGCACTGGATGGACCAGCGCGACCCGGTGCGCGGCACCGTGCCGCTGATCCGCCAGCTCAATGCCCAGGCCGATACCTGGCGCGCTGCCGAAATTACCCGTGCCCGCAAGCAGCTGGCGCGCGGCGACGACATCGACGCGGTGCTCGAAGCCCTCACCCGCGGCCTGACCCAGAAGATGCTGCACGGCGCGATGGCCGAGCTGCATGCCGGCGACGCCGACCAGCGCGAGGCGACCGCGCAGACGGTATCGCGCATCTTCCTGCGCAGCGAGAATCCCGGCTCGCGCGACAAGCTCTAGCGGCGCTCGCCGGCGCGCCCGCGCCTCCCGCCCCCGGGTCGCGTCGCAGCGCGCAGGCCCGCACCGCCCTCCCCCGACACACTCCGCGTGCCCAGCACGCCGCCCCGCCCGTGAAAGACTTCCTCCGCCACCAGCTCGACCGCTATGCGGTGCGCATCGAAGAGCTCGACTTCCTCCTGTCGCGCGAAGACATCATGGGCGACATGGCGCAGTACCGCGTGCTGTCGCGCGAGCATGCCGAGGTGACCCAGATCGCCGGCCGCTACGCCCGCTACAAGCAACGCGCGGCCGACCTCGAGGGCGCCCGCGAGATGCTGGCCGACCCCGACATGGCCGAGATGGCCGCCGAGGAAATCGCCGCCGCCCAGGCCGAGCTGGAGCAGCTCGAAGCCGAACTGCAGCGCCTGCTGCTGCCGAAGGACCCGGAGGACCAGCGCAACGCCTTCCTGGAAATCCGCGCCGGCACCGGCGGCGACGAATCGGCGCTGTTCGCCGCCGACCTGGCACGCATGTACACCCGCCATGCCGAGCGCGCCGGCTGGAAGTGCGAGGTGGTGAGCGCCAGCGACAACGAGGTCGGCGGCTACAAGGAAATCGTCTTCCGGCTGGAGGGCGACGGCGTGTTCGGCCAGCTGCGCTTCGAGTCCGGCGGCCACCGGGTGCAGCGGGTGCCGGCCACCGAGACCCAGGGGCGCATCCACACCAGCGCCTGCACCGTGGCGGTGCTGGCCGAGCCCGACGAGGCGGTGGCGGTGCAGATCAATCCGGCTGATCTGCGCATCGACACCTACCGGGCCTCGGGCGCCGGCGGCCAGCACATCAACAAGACCGATTCGGCGGTGCGCATCACCCACATCCCGACCGGCATCGTGGCCGAGTGCCAGGACGACCGCAGCCAGCACCGCAACAAGGCCAAGGCGCTGCAGGTGCTGTCGGCGCGCATCCAGGAGAAGGACCGCTCCGAGCGCGCCGCCAAGGACGCCGCGATGCGCAAGGGCCTGATCGGCAGCGGCGACCGCAGCGACCGCATCCGCACCTACAACTTCCCGCAGGGCCGGCTCACCGACCACCGCATCAACCTGACCCTCTACAAGCTGAGCTTCATCATGGAAGGCGATCTGCACGAGGTGCTGCAAGCGCTGCAGCATGCCCGCGAGGCCGAGCAGCTGGCCGAGCTCGAAGTGGGCGCGGCGGGCTGATGCCGCCCTCCTCCGCGCCCGCCGGCCAGGACGACCACGGCCCTACAGTCACCGACGCCTTGCAGGCGGCCGCCCGCCTGGGTGTCGACCGACTCGACGCCCAGATGCTGCTGCTGCGCGCCGCAGGCCGCGACAGCGCCGACCGCGCCTGGCTGCTGGCCCACGACCGCGACCGGCTCGACCCCGCCGCCTGGCAGCGCTGCAGCGCGCTGCTGCAACGCCGCGCCGCCGGCGAGCCGGTGGCCTATCTGCTGGGCGAAAAGGAATTCTTCGGCCTGCCGCTGCAGGTCGACGCCCGGGTGCTGGTGCCGCGCCCGGACACCGAGACGCTGGTGCAGTGGGCGATCGACCTGCTGCCGTCCGGCGGTGACAACGACGACGCCGCCGCCGTGCTCGACCTGGGCACCGGCAGCGGCGCCATCGCCCTGGCCGTCGCGCACCAGCGCCCGCGCGCGCGGGTCGACGCGGTGGACGCCAGCGAGGACGCCCTGGAGGTGGCACGCGCCAACGCCGCGCGGCTGTCGCTGCCGGTGCGGTTCCTGCAGGGCGACTGGTTCGATGCGGTGCCCGGCGCCCGCTACCACCTGGTGCTGTCGAACCCGCCCTACATCGCCGACGGCGACCGGCACCTGCCGGCCCTGCGCCACGAGCCGCGCGCCGCGCTCACCGCTGGCGCCGACGGGCTGGACGACTTGCGCAGGATCGTGGCCGCCGCGCCGGCGCATCTGCATCCGGGCGGCTGGCTGCTGCTGGAGCACGGCTGGGACCAGGCCGTCGCGGTGCGCGCGCTGCTGCAGGCCGCCGGCCTTGAAGAAACCCGAAGTCGACCCGACCTGGGCGGCATCGAACGCTGTTCCGGCGGCCGCATGCCGCAGCGCGGATAATTCCGCAACCCTTTTTCGATCGCTTCCGATCGATGTCGATCCACCCCACCGTCATTCCGCCAGGAGCCTCACCATGAGCCAAGCCCAGCAACGTATCGCCGATCTCGTCCAGTCCAACGAGGTGGTCCTTTTCATGAAGGGCAACGCCAGTTTTCCGCAGTGCGGTTTTTCCGGCCGCGCCATCCAGGTGCTGAAGGCCTGCGGCGTCGACACGAAGACGGTCAAGACCGTCAACGTGCTGGAAGACGACGAGATCCGCCAGGGCATCAAGACCTTCAGCCAGTGGCCGACGATTCCCCAGCTCTATGTGCGCGGCGAATTCGTCGGCGGCTCGGACATCATGATGGAGATGTACGAGTCGGGCGA
>JAKONS010000286.1 GCA_022701845.1 Burkholderiaceae bacterium | reverse complement strand
AAAGAGCGCAGCTATCCAACTGCAGCATGTTCGAAAAGCCCGCTGAACTCTTTTCTGATCACGAAACTGCAACAGGTATCATCATGAACCGGGTCGCAATCCGCACCTTCGTCGGCGCTTGCGTAGGTGTGCTTATAACCGTGAACCTCGCGACTTCAGCTGAGGCTGCACCGAGTGCGTCGGTATCCGTGTCGTGTGAAGGAGACGATCCGACACCTTGCTTGAACCACCATGGCGAACTTGCCGCCCAGGCTCTGTCTAAAGGCTATGCCGATGTCGCCGGCAAGCTCGACGGGGCGTGTGCTGAAGTAATCAGCCCCGGAATTGGAGCCTGTCTCGAGCGGGCCCAGCAGATCGCCGACAAGGCGCTCAACGACACGTACGCTCGTGCAATGAAATCGATCGACAGCGATGAAGCGGGCCGAAAGTGGCGCGAGCGCCTTAAAGTGGCGCAGCAAACCTGGCTTCGCTTCCGCGACGCCGACTGCGGGGATCTCACCACTTGGGAGTGGTCGAGCGGCACTGGAACTGGCGCGGCGATCATGGCCTGCCAGCTTGGGCATACTGAGGCTCGAACTGCTGAACTGAACCGGCGCTACGGCCAATAACCCGATCCGGACGAGGCGGCCGCTTTACCAGGACATCCCAGGCCCGCCGCCCGCCTTATGCTGTCTCGCGGTTGAAGGCCAGCACAAGAGCGGTCAGCGCCCGGTCGACGTTTCGCTCGGCCGTCTTCTCCGGCCAGCCGTTGCGGGAACACGCCCCGGAGAACGACAGATCCCGGTCCTTCGGGTTCGCCAGCGCCGTGCACCAGGCGGCGAACTGGCGGCGGTGCTGTTCGTCGGGCACCGCGCGCCGCAACAGGAGGCGGAAATCTGCGTCCACTCTCGGCCTCGTCTCGCCCGTGGTCAGCGCCCCGCGAGGCAGGGCGGGCTTGTAGGCGTTCAGGTGGTGGATCGCCCAGGCCTTCACCGCCTTGATCGTGTGACCAGGCGGATAGGCGAGATCAGGTCCTTCGGTACGCTGCACCATCACAGATGCCGGTGACGCCGGCGGCTCTCCTGCTCCACGGTTAAAACGCTACTCCACCGTCAGCCTTTGATCCCCAGCGGGCTCGATGAAGTGCGGCACGAGTTGCGACGTGTCGTTAGAAATGGGCCCAACGCTCTCCCGCAGGATGATCCCGGCCGGCTCATCGCCAACGACCCATGATCCGATCACGACGCGCCGGCCGCCGAACTCCGGCACCGGTGCGAGTGCCTGCCGGACGTAGCCGCTATCCGCGTAAGGTCCGTCCTCGACGGCTGAGACCTGGCCCTCCGTCACGATCGTTACGTTGGCACCCTCGCGGCCGAGGAGTGGCTTGCGGGCGAAGCTCTTGCCGAGTTCGAACTTGCGTGGATCGTCCTCAAAGTAGGCTGGCAGCAGGTTCGGGTGACCTGGATGGCGCTCCCAAAGTAGGGGCAGGATGCCCTTGTTGCTCAGCACCATCTTCCAGGCTGGCTCGACAAAGGTGGTGGAGGTGCTGGCGATCGCGGGGCCGAAGCCATCGCGGAGCATCCACTCCCATGGGTAGAGCTTGAACAGGAGGCGGACCAGCGCGCCGCTGCGATCAACGAAGGACGAGCGTCCGCCCTCTTGGTGCAGGCCGATGTCCGCCACGTCGACCAAACGCACCTGTAGGCCGGCCTGGGCGGCGCAGTCCGCAAGGTACCCGACGGTGCCGCGGTCTTCCGGAAATTCGGTCATGCACGCCAGGTGCAGCACGTTGCCGATCCGAGCTCGGATCTCGACGAGACGGGCGAGCAGGCGCTCATGGACCGAATTGAACTGGTCGGCATCCGCCGGCAGGGCGCCGCTCGCGCGCATGTCCTCCAGCCACCGCCACTGGAACACCGCCGACTCGAACAGGGCGGTGGGCGTGTCGGCGTTGTACTCCAGGAGCTTCGCCGGCCCGAAGCTATCGTAGGCCAGGTCGAAGCGGCCATAGAGATGTGGGTCGTGGGCCCGGAAGCTCTTCGTCACCAGCGGATGGGACCAACCCGGTATCCCGAGGCGGACCATCAGCGCTGGGCTCTCAGAGATCTCGGCGGCGAGCTCAAGGCAGAGCGCGTGCAACGCCGCGGTCGGCGCCTCAAGGCCTTCTTCGATCTGCGCGAGGCTGAAGCCGAAGGCGGCGTTCTCGCACCAGACCTCGTGGCCATACTCCGTAGCGTGGAAATCGAAGCCGCCTTCAGCGGCGATGTCGCGCCAACGCGCGCGTGGTGGGAAGCTGTGGCGCTGCATCACGCGCCTCCACCGAAAGCCGCGACCGAGCGCCCGGTCGCGCCGAAGCCACCAAACGAGGTGGTCCCGGCAGGCGCGGCCGCGCGGACCGCAGGGCCTGCCGACGCGTAGGCGTGTGCAGCCGGCGTGGCTGGCCCGTAGGACGAACCGCCACCGTGGAAGAACCAGAAGACGCCGCCGCCGCCATGGCTGCCGCCCGACGACGCGTGTCCGGTGCTGGCCGCAGCGACCGGCGCCTGTGGGTCGTGGCATTCCGATCGGGGGAAATCCTCCGGCCGGTCGCAATGGGGCTTCGGGACCGGGAGCGCGAGGCTCTCGGTGAACTGCTGCGGCGTCGGCTGGGGCGGCGCGGACCGGTCGTCCTGGCACCCAGCGAGCGCCGTCGTACCGAGAAGGACGAGGGAGACGTGGCGGGAG
>JAKONS010000276.1 GCA_022701845.1 Burkholderiaceae bacterium | reverse complement strand
CGGTGCGTTCCTGCTGCAGCTGCTGCACGACGCGGTCGGCGACGACGCCATCGCGCGCGGCATCCTGGTGGACAACCCGGCGCGGCTGTACGGTTGAACCACCGCCGTCGCTTCAACGCCCCGGTAGCCCGTCCACGAAAGCCGCCAGCTCGGCATTGAAGCGCGGCGCGTCCTCGTAGAAGACCGAATGCCCGGCCGTCTCGTACCAGGACAGGCGGGAGGTCTTCAGCAGCCGGCCCGCCTCTTCCGCCACCGCGGGCGAGATGACCTGGTCCTGGCGGCCGTGCGAGATCAGCACCGGCACCCGCACCGCCAGCAGCGCCTGGGCGAAGTCGGTGCTGCCGCTCCATTTGAGGGTGGCGGCGCGGGCATAGGCCGGGCTGGCCATGTTGTAGCCCAGCATCAGCTCGAAATCCTGCTGCGGCAGCGGCGTCGCCACGCAGGCGCGCACGAAGCTCGCGGTGGCGCGGATGTTGCGCTCGAGCTCGGGCGCCAGCATGTCGCGCAGGAAGGCCGCGCCCGGCATGCGGGCGGCCTGGCCGGGCGGCTGGGCGACGCGCGCACCGACGAAGTTCACCCCCGCCACGCCCTGGTCGCCGTAGTCGCGCAGGTACTGCGCCACCACGATGCCGCCGAGCGACCAGCCCACCAGCACCGGCCGGTCGGCGCGGGTGGCGGTGATGACCGCCTGCAGGTCGTCCGACATGCGCCGGCCGCTGGTGTAGGCGTCTTCCCGGGTCGGCTTGTCGGATTCGCCATGGCCGCGCAGGTCGTAGGTGATGAGGCGGTAGCGCGCGGTGAGCGGCGCCTGCATCTGGCGGGCGAAGGCCAGCTGGCTCTGCGCGATGCCGTGCACGAAGACGATGGCCGGGCCCTGCGGGTTGCCGTATTCGCGCACCGCCAGGCGGGTGCCGTCGTCGGCGGTGACGAAGGAGGCGGTGAAGGCCGGCTGCGTCGCCGCCGTGCCTGCCGGAGCGGCCGGGGCGGCGGGCTGGGCCGAGGCGCCGGCAGCTGCGCCTGCGCCCAGCAGGGCGACGCCGGCGATACGCCAGGCGGAGGAATGGTCGTTCATGTTCTTGTCTCTCTTTTTTTGTCGTCTCGGCCTGCGCTTATCGCGCCGCTCAGCCCTCTTCCGGCCCGGTGTTCCGCATCGACGGCCGCTGCTCCATCGTGGCGAACCAGCCGGCCAGCGCGCGCGCGCGGTCGCGCCAGGCCAGGGTGTCGAAGCGGTAGTCGATATAGCCCAGCGCGCAGGCGATGCCGATGTGGCCGATGGACAGCGCGGCCTCGTCGAGCTCCGGCACCTCTTTTTCGAGCAGGGCCAGGCAGGCCTCGGTCTTCAGCGCGAAGGCGTCGATCAGCACCGGGTTCGGCGCCTCGCGTTCGCGCTCGTTGCGCCACAGGATCAATGCGTCGAGCAGGCCGGTGCCCAGCGCATGCCAGCGCAGCGCCTGCCAGCGCGGCGCGCCCTGGCGGGGGAACAGCGTGCCGCCGGCCAGGTCGTCGAGGTATTCGCAGATGACGACCGAATCGAACAGGGTGCGGCCGTCGTCCAGCACCAGCGTGGGGATCTTCGACAGCGGGTTGTCCGCCATGATCTGCGGATTCGGCTTGAGCATCGCCGCCACCGAGCGCACCAGGGTGAGCTGCTCGACGATGCCCAGCTCGTGCGCGCAGACCATCACTTTGCGCACGAACGGCGACTTGGGGGACCAGTGGAGTTTCATGGTTCGGATCTCGAATCTCGGTTGTTGCGGATGTCGCGGGTCGGCGCTCAGTCGGCGGTGACGTTGGCGGCCTTCACCACCGCCGCCCATTTCCTGCGGTCCTTGTCGATCTGCTGCGCGAACGCCTGCGGCGTGCTGAACAGCGGCTGGATGCCGTAGGGCTTGAGGGTGGCGTCCATCGCCGGGTCGCGCATCACCGCCACCAGGCGGCTGTTGAGCCAGGCGACCACCTCGGGCGCGGTGCCGGCCGGTGCCAGCACGCCCAGCCATAGCGACACGTCGTAGTCGGCGAAGCCCGGCGCCTCGGCCACGGTGGGCACCTCCGGCAGGTTGGGCGCGCGGGTCTTCGAGGTGACGGCGAGCGCGCGCAGCTTGCCGGTCTTCACATAGTCGACGAAGTTGGAGGCGGTGTCGAAGGTCATGTCGACCCGGCCGGCCAGCAGGTCGGGCAGCGCCGCGGCGGTGCCCTTGTAGGGCACGTGCTGCATGTCGACCTTGGCGATCGACTTGAACAGCTCGCCCGACAGCTGGCTGCTGGTGCCGTTGCCCGACGAACTGAAGGTGAGCGCGCCCGGCTTGCTGCGCGCATAGGCCACCAGTTCGGCCACCGATTTCACCGGCAGCTGCGGGTTCACCACCAGCAGGTTGGAGGTGACATGGGTCATGGCGACCGGCGCGAAACTGGTCACCGGGTCGTATTTCAGGTTGCGGTAGAGGCTGGGGTTGATGGTGAGCACGCCCATGGTCGAGAACAGCAGGGTGTAGCCGTCCTTCGGGGCGGTGGCCACCGCTTCCGCGCCGATCGAGCCGCCGGCACCGGCCCGGTTGTCGATCACCACCTGCTGGCCGACCGCGTCCGACAGCTTCTGCGCCATGGTGCGCGCCATCAGGTCGGTGGCGCCGCCGGCCAGGAAGGGCACCACCAGGCGGATCGGCTTGTCGGGGTAGCCGCCGGGGCCGTCGCCGGCCCACACGGTGCCGCTCGCGGCGAGGCCGGCGGCGGCCAGGGCGGCGGCCAGCAGGCGGGTGGTGAATGTCTTGCGTCGCATGTCGATGTCTCCTCGTTTGTTATTCGAATCCGGCGGATCGCCTAGATGGCGCCGGCGGCACGCAGCGCGGCGATGCGCGCGTCGTCGTAGCCCAACTCGCGCAGCACTTCGTCGGAGTGCTCGCCCAGCAAGGGCGGCGGGCGGCGGTAGGTGATCGGCGCGTCGGCGAAACGCATCGGGCTGGCCACCTGCGGCACGTCCACGCCGGCCGGGTGCGGCAGCTTCATCAGCATGCCGCGCGCCTGCACCTGCGGGTCCTCGAACACTTCCGGCACGCTGTTGATGGCGCCGCTGGGCACGCCCGCGGCATCCAGCGCCGCGATGATGTCGGCCCGCTTCCAGGTGGCGAAGGCCTCGCGCAGCAGGGTCGAGAGTTCGCCGATGTTGCGCACCCGCTGGGCGTTGGTCCTGAAGCGCTCGTCCTGCGCCCATTCGCCGCGGCCCAGCACGCCGGCCAGCTTGGCGAACTGGCCGTCGTTGCCGACCACCAGGATCATGTCGCCGTCGGCGCAGGCGAAAACGTCCTGCGGCTGGATGTTGGGATGGGCGTTGCCGTTGCGCTTGGGCGTCTTGCCCGACACCAGGAAGTTCATCGCCTGGTTGGCCAGCGTCGACACCTGCACGTCGAGCATGCCGATGTCGATGGTGTCGCCGGTGCCGGTCTGGTCGCGCCGGGCCACCGCGGCCAGCACCGACACCGCGGTGTACATGCCGGTCATCAGGTCGACGATCGGCACGCCCACCTTCTGCGGGCCGCCGCCGGGCAGCGTGTCGCGCTCGCCGGTGACGCTCATCAGGCCGCCCATCGCCTGGATCAGGAAGTCGTAGGCCGGCTGGTCGCGGCGCGGGCCGGTCTGGCCGAAGCCGGTGACCGAGCAGTAGATGAGGCGCGGGTTGAGCTTGCGCAGGCTGGCCTGGTCGAGGCCGTAGCGCTCGAGGGTGCCGGCCTTGTAGTTCTCCAGCACGATGTCGGCCTGCAGCGCCAGGTCGCGCACCACCTGCTGGCCTTCGGGGGTGTCGATGCTGACGGTGATGGAGCGCTTGCCGCGGTTCACCGCCAGGTAGTAGCCGGCCTCGCGGGTGTCCTGGCCGGTGGCGTCCTTCAGGAAAGGCGGGCCCCAGGAACGGGTGTCGTCGCCGGCGCCGGGGCGCTCCACCTTGATCACCTCGGCGCCCAGGTCGGCGAGGATCTGCCCGGCCCAGGGGGCGGCGAGGATGCGGCTGAGGTCGAGCACCCGCAGGTGCGACAGCGGTCCGCTGTTGGGGGTGGCGGCAGGTGCGCTCATGGTGTCTCCGGGCGGTTCGTCTTGGTGGATGCGGTGCAGGCGCCGCGGGGGCGGCGGCGGCACCTGCGGATGCTGGCTGGACTGTAGGCATTGCCGGCCGCCCGGCCTAGCCGCCCGGGCCGCAATGCAGGCATGCCGCAGGGCGCATAACCTGCCGCGCCGGCCTGCGCCGGCCCGCTCCCGCCCGCACCGCATAACAGCTTTGCCAGCCGGCGCCGGCCCGGCGCGGGTGCGCGGGGCTAGAGTCGCGGACGGCCCGCTGCGCGCGGCGCCCGACACAAGAACGAACGGAAAGAGACACACCATGACCCCACCGCGCCCCTGCCTCGCCCGCCGCGCCCGTCGCCTCGCGCGCAACGCCTGCATCGCCCTGGTGGCCGGCGCGGCGCTGGCCGCGCAGGTCGCCCACGCCGCGTTTCCGGACCATCCGCTGCGCATGGTGGTGCCGTTTCCCGCGGGTGGCGCCACCGACCTGATGGCGCGCGCCCTGGCGCAGGAGCTGGGCACCGCGCTCGGCCAGCAGGTGGTGATCGACAACCGGGGCGGCGCCGGCGGCGCCATCGGTGCCGAGGCGGTCGCCAACGCACCCAAGGACGGCTACACCCTGCTGTTCGCCACCATGGGCACCCAGGCCATCAACCCGGCGCTCTACCCCAAGCTGCGCTACGAACCCCTGCGCGACTTCGCCCCGATCTCGCTGACGCACCTGACGCCGCGGGTGCTGGTGGTGTCGTCCGGCCTGCCGGCGCGCTCGGTGAAGGAGCTGATCGCGCTGGCCAAACAGAAGCCCGGCAGCCTGACCTACGGCTCGGCCGGCAACGGCAGCTCCAGCCATCTCGCCGGCGCGCTGTTCGCCCGCGACGCCGGTGTCGACATGGTGCATGTGCCCTACAAGGGCAGCGCGCCGCTGCTCACCGACGTGCTGGCCGGCCGGGTCGACATGACCTTCGACTCCTACGCCATCTACGAGGAGCACCTCAAGAGCGGCCGGGTGCGGGTGCTGGCCAGCACCGGCGCGCGCCGCATGCCGTCGCTGCCGCAGGTGCCGACCATCGCCGAAGCGGGCCTGCCGGGCTACGAGCTGTCGAACTGGCTCGGCCTGATGGCGCCCGCCGGCACCCCGCCGGACGTGCTGCGCACCCTGCATGCCGCCACGGTGAAGGCGATGGCCGCGCCCTCGCAGAAAACGCAGCTGGAGCCGCTCGGCATCGAGCCGGTGTCGTCCACCCCCGAGGCTTTCGCCAAGACCATCCGCGACGAGCAGAAACGCTGGGCCGACGTGATCCGGCAAGGCCGCATCTCGGCCGACTGAACGGGAACCCACCATGCGCATCCTGATCCTCGACGACTACCAGCGCGCCGCCACCGGCCTGGCCGACTGGGGCCGGCTGGGCGCCCAGGTGGACGCACTGCACGACACACCGGCCGACGACGACACCCGCGCCGCGCGCTTCGCCGGCTACCAGGTGATCGTCGCGATGCGCGAGCGCACCCCGTTTTCTGGCGCGCTGCTGCGCCGCCTGCCCGACCTGCGCCTGCTGGTGACCACCGGCATGGCCAATGCCGCGATCGACATGCCGGCCTGCGCCGCGGCCGGCATCACCGTCTGCGGCGCGCCCGGCAGCAAGGCCAGCGCGGGCGCCACCGCCGAGATGGCCTGGGCGCTGATCCTGGCGCTGGCCAAGCGGCTGGTGCCGAGCGAACACGCGATGCGGGAAGGCCGCTGGCAGCCGTCGATGGCGCAGTCGTTGGCCGGCCGCACGCTGGGGCTGGTCGGCCTGGGGCGGCTGGGCGAACGCATGGCCCGCATCGGCGCGGCCTTCGGCATGAAGGTCGTCGCCTGGAGCCCGCATCTCACGCCGGAACGGGCCGCCGCCGCCGGTGCGGAAGCGGTCGACAAGGCCACGTTGTTCGCCACCGCGGACGTGGTGTCGATCCACCTGGTGCTGGCCGAATCCACCCGCGCCATCGTCGACCGCGCTGCGCTCGAGGCGATGCAGCCGCACGCCTTCATCGTCAATACCTCGCGCGGTCCGCTGATCGACGGCGAGG
>JAKONS010000089.1 GCA_022701845.1 Burkholderiaceae bacterium | reverse complement strand
CCGACGCCCCCGCGCCGGCCGCCGCCGAGCCCGCCGCCGGCGGCCTGCGCTCGCTCGAGATCCATGTCGGCCCGCTCGACAAGCCCGAGCAGGCCGACGCGGTGCGCGAACTGTTCCGCGACATTCCGGGCCTCGGCACCATCGAATCGCTGCCGTCGCCGCAGGCCGACATGCGCGCCTTCGCGGTGGAGACCGGATCCACCGACGAGGATCTGCTCGATCTGTTCGCCTTCCATGTCTCGAAGGACCAGGTGCGCATCCTGCCGCGTCAGCCGCAGGCCGAGCCCGATCCTGACGAGCTGGAGGCGCAGGCCGCGGCGAAGCGGCCGTTCGGTTTCTTCCACGACGCGCCGGGATCGCCGATCGCCTCGTTCGGTTTGTTCGAGGGCGCGCCCGGCGTGCCGCCCGGCGAGCCGGTGACGGCCGCCGCCGATGCCGCCGCGCCGCGCGCCGCCACCGCCACCAAGGCCAGCCAGACCCAGCTCGAGGCCAGCACCATCCGGGTGTCGGTGAGCAAGGTCGACCAGCTCATCAACCTGGTGGGCGAGCTGGTCATCACCCAGGCCATGCTGGCGCAGAACAGCCAGGGTCTGGACCCGTCGCAGTACCAGCAGCTGATGAGCGGCCTGGCCGACCTCGACCGCAACACCCGCGACCTGCAGGAATCGGTGATGTCGATCCGGATGATTCCGATGTCGACCGTGTTCAGCCGCTTCCCGCGCATGCTGCGCGACCTGGCCGGCAAGCTGGGCAAGAAGGTGGAGCTGGTGACCCAGGGCGAGGCGACCGAGCTCGACAAGAGCCTGGTCGAGAAGATCACCGATCCGCTCACCCACCTGGTGCGCAACAGCTGCGACCACGGGGTGGAAGCGCCCGAGACGCGGCTGGCCGCCGGCAAGCCCGAGACCGGCACCATCACCCTGTCCGCCTCGCACCAGGGCGGCTCGATCGTGATCGAGGTGCGCGACGACGGCCGCGGCCTGTCGCGCGAGAAGCTGCTGAAGAAGGCGGCCGAGCGCGGCCTGGAGGTGTCCGACCAGATGCCCGACAGCGAGGTCTGGGGCCTGATCTTCGCGCCGGGCTTTTCCACCGCCGACCAGGTCACCGACGTGTCCGGCCGCGGCGTCGGCATGGACGTGGTGAAGAAAAACATCAATTCCCTCGGCGGATCGGTCGATATCGATTCGGTGGAGGGTTACGGCATGAAGGTGTCGGTGCGCCTGCCGCTGACGCTGGCCATCATGGACGGCATGTCGGTGCGGGTGGCCGACGAGGTCTACATCCTGCCGCTGTCGTCGGTGATCGAGTCCTTCCAGGTGGAGCCCGACACGGTGAGCACCATCGCGCAGGGATCGCAGCTGGTGAAGGTGCGCTCCGACTACATGCCGGTGGTGGCGCTGGAGAAGATCTTCCAGGTGCCGCGCGCCGGCGACGTGCGCGAGGGCAACATCATGGTGGTGATCGAGGCCGACGGCAGCCGGGTGGCGCTGCTGGTCGACGAGCTGCTGGGCCAGCACCAGGTGGTGGTGAAGAACCTCGAGTCGAACTACCGCCGCGTGCCGAACATCTCGGGCGCGACGATCCTCGGCGACGGCAAGGTGGCGCTGATCCTCGACACCGGCGGCCTGGTGCGGCGCTCGCGCCACTGATGCAACGATGCGGCGATCGAGCCGCGGAAGGAAACGATATGGGCATGATGGGAAAAATGGAAGTTTCGGCCAAGGGCATGCGGGAGTACCTGACCTTCCGGCTCGACAAGGAGGAGTACGGCATCGACATCCTCAAGGTGCAGGAGATCCGCGGCTACGAGCCGCCGACCCGCATCGCGAACGCGCCGGCCTTCATCAAGGGCGTGGTCAACCTGCGCGGCACCATCGTGCCCATCGTCGACATGCGGCTGAAGTTCAACTGCGAGAACGCCGACTACAACAGCTTCACCGTGGTGATCATCCTGAACCTGCGCAACCGGGTGGTGGGCATCGTGGTCGATTCGGTCAGCGACGTGCTGGAACTGAGCCCCGACAACATCAAGGCCGCGCCGGAGATCGAGAGCGTGGTCGACAACGGCTGCATCCTGGGCCTGGGCTCGGTGGCCGAGCGCATGCTGATCCTGCTCGACATCGAGAAGCTCATGTCCAGCGTGGACATGGGCCTGGTGCCGGCAGAGGCCTGAAGGCCTCCCGCCGCCCGCCCGCCATGGTTGCAGCCGCCGCAGTGCGCGAACACAACGCCGGCCCGACGGCCGCCGGCGCGGTGCCCGCGCAGAACCGCGAATTCACCTGGACCGACCGCGACTTCGACCGGGTGCGCACCCTCATCTACCAGCGCGCCGGCATCGACCTGCAGGCCGGCAAGCATGCGATGGTGTACAGCCGGCTGTCGCGCCGCCTGCGCGAAACCGGCCACACCAGCTTCGCCGAATACCTGGGCTGGCTGGAGCAGACCGACGGTGCCGAGTGGCAGGAGTTCGTCAACGCGCTCACCACCAACCTGACCTCGTTCTTCCGCGAGCAGCACCATTTCGAGATCCTGGCCGACCTGCTGGCCCAGCGCCCCGCCGGGCCGTGGCGGGTGTGGTGCAACGCGGCCTCCACCGGCGAGGAGCCGTATTCGATCGTCATGACGGCCTTCGAGTCGCTGTCGAATCCGGGGTCCTTCAGGCTCACCGCCAGCGACATCGATTCGAAGGTGCTGGCGACCGCGTCGCAGGGCGTGTACCGGGCCGATGCGGTCAAGGGCATCTCGCAGCCGCGGCTGCAGAAGTTCTTTCTGCGCGGCAAGAACACCAACGCCGGCCTGGTGCGGGCGCGCCCGGAGCTGCGCGCGGCCATCGATTTCCTGAGCGTCAACCTGATCCGCGACGACTGGCCCTTCAAGGAGCCGTTCGACGCGGTGTTCTGCCGCAACGTGATGATCTATTTCGACGCCGCCACCCAGCGCCGCGTGCTGGAACGCATCCACCGGGTGATGAAGCCGGGCGGCATGCTGTTCGTCGGCCATGCCGAGAATTTCAGCGATGCGCGCGACCTGTTCACGCTGCGCGGGAAGACCGTCTATGAACGCCGCTGACACTTTGACCCGCAGCGCGTCGCCGCTGCGCCCCGCCGGCTCTTCCCTGGAAGCGCTGAAGGCGGTGCATCGCAAGCCGGGCGAGGCCGGGTTCTTCTACTTCGACCACCACTTCCAGTACAACGCGGTGAAGGTGCTGCCGGGGGAGTACTTCGTCTCGAAGGACCAGCTGGTGATCATGACGGTGCTGGGCTCCTGCATCGCCGCCTGCCTGTGGGACAGCCGGGCCGGCATCGGCGGCATGAACCATTTCATGCTGCCCGAAGGCGATTCGGCCGACGCGTCGGGCCGCTACGGCTCCTATGCGATGGAGCTGCTGATCAACGAGATGATGAAGGCCGGCGCCCGGCGCGAGAGTCTGCAGGCCAAGATCTTCGGCGGCGCGCAGGTGATGGCCGGATTTACCACCATGAACGTCGGCGAGCGCAACACCGCGTTCGTGAAGGACTATCTGCGCACCGAGCGCATACCGCTGCTGTCGGAGGACGTGCTCGACATCCATCCGCGCAAGGTCTGCTTCTTTCCGACGACCGGCAAGGCGATGGTCAAGCGGCTGGCGCACGCCCATCCCGAATCGCTGCTCAGCCAGGAGCGGCGCGGCAACGCGGCCAGCGTCGCCCACAACACCGCGGGCGGCTCGGTCGACCTGTTCTAGAAAACGGTGCGTGCCCGGCGCCGGGCCGCATCCAGGATTGCTCTGTAGCCATGAAGAAGATCAGTGTGGTGGTCGTCGACGATTCGGCCCTGGTGCGCAGCCTGCTCGCCGAAATCATCAATCGCCAGCCCGACATGGCCTGCGTGGGCACCGCCCACGATCCGCTGGTGGCGCGCGAGATGATCCGCGAGCTCGATCCCGACGTGATCACCCTCGATGTCGAGATGCCGCGCATGGACGGCATCGATTTTCTCGGCCGCCTGATGCGGTTGCGGCCGATGCCGGTGGTGATGATCTCCACCCTGACCGACCGCGGCGCCGAGGTGACGATGCGGGCGCTGGAGCTCGGCGCGGTCGATTTCGTGGCCAAGCCGCGCATTGGGGTGGCGAGCGGCCTGAAGGACCTGGCCGACCAGATCGTCGACAAGATCCGCATCGCGGCCAAGGCCAAGGTGCGGCGCGCGCCGGCTGCGGTGCCGCCGGCTGCGGCGGGCGCACCGGCGGTGGTGCAGCCGGGGGCGGCGTCGCCGTCGTCCAGCAGCGCGTTGCTGGGACGCATCTCCACCGAGAAACTGATCTTCATCGGCGCCTCGACCGGCGGCACCGAGGCGATCCGGCAGATATTGACCGAGCTGCCGGCCGATTGCCCGGGCGTCGTCATCACCCAGCACATGCCGCCGGGCTTCACCGCGAGCTTCGCCGCGCGCCTCGACACGCTGTGCCGCATCTCGGTGAAGGAGGCGGCGAACGGCGACCGGATACTGCCCGGCCATGCCTACATCGCGCCGGGCGGCAAGCAGTTCAGCGTGGGCCGCAGCGGCGCCAACTATGTGGCGGTGGTGGAAGACGCGGAACCGGTGAACCGGCACCGGCCGTCGGTCGAGGTGCTGTTCCAGTCGGGCGCCCGGGTGGCGGGCCGCAACGCCTTCGCGATCATGCTGACCGGCATGGGCGCGGACGGCGCCCGCGCGATGCGCGAGATGAAGGACGCCGGCAGCTACAACTATGTGCAGGACGAGGCGAGCTGCATCGTCTTCGGCATGCCGCGCGAGGCGATCGCGCATGGTGCGGCGCACGAGGTGCTGCCGCTCGACCAGATCGCCGGGGCGCTGATGGCGCGGCTCAAGTCGGGCGG
>JAKONS010000135.1 GCA_022701845.1 Burkholderiaceae bacterium | reverse complement strand
TACCGGCCGATACCGAGAATCGGCCGCAATACCGGCAGCCGCAGTTTGCGGCACACAGTTAATAGACCGGGTCGAGACAAATCCATGCGCCTTTCTGGTTATCTTTCTCTGGCGGATTTCGAATCCGCCGCGCGCCGACGTCTGCCGCGGGCGGTGTACGGTTTCGTCTCCGGCGGCTCCGAACAGGAGCAGTCGCTGCAGGAGAACCGGGCCGCCTTCGCGCGCCTGGGTTTTTTGCCGCGCGGCCTGCGCGGCGCCGACCGGCGCGACCCGGGCCGCACGCTCTGGGGCCGCACGTACCAGGCGCCGTTCGGCATCGCGCCGATGGGCATCGCCGGCATGTGCCGCCAGGGCGCCGACCTGGACCTGGCGCGCGCCGCGCATGCGGCCGGGCTGCCGTTCATCCTGAGCGGGTCGTCCAACGTGCCGCTGGAAGACATCCAGCGGCAGGCGCCCGGCACCTGGTACCAGGGCTACTTCCCCGGCGACACCGCCCGGCTGGAGCGCATCGTGCAGCGGCTGCGCGCGGCGCGGGTGGAGGTGCTGGTGGTCACCATCGACACCTGCGTGGCCGGCAACCGCGAGAACAACGCCCGGCGCGGCTTCACCGTGCCGTTCGCGCTCAGCCCGGCGCTGATGGCCGACGGGCTGGCGCATCCGCGCTGGCTGCTCGACGTGTTCGCCCGCACCCTGGCCACCACCGGCGTGCCGCGCTGGTGCAACCTGTACGAGGAGATCGGCTGCCGCATCACCGAGGAGCCGGCGCACGGCTTTCGCACCGGCCGCGACCTGCTGGGCTGGGAGCACATCGCCTGGCTGCGCGAGCGCTGGCCGGGGCCGCTGGTGGTCAAGGGCGTGATGCATCCGGACGACGCGCGCCAGGCGGTGCGCCACCGGCTCGACGGGGTGATCGTCTCCAACCACGGCGGCCGCCAGCTCGACGGCGCGCTGGCGCCGCTGCAGGTGCTGCCGGAGATCGTGGCCGCGGTGCCGCAGGGCTTTCCGGTGATGGTCGACGGCGGCTTCCGGCGCGGCTCCGATGTGCTGAAAGCGGTCGCGCTGGGCGCCCGCATGGTGTTCGTCGGCCGGCCCTTCATGTATGCCACCGCGGTCGGCGGCCAGCCGGCGCTGGCCCATGCGATCGGGCTGCTGCGCGCCGAGATCGAGCGCGACATGGCGCTGCTGGGCTGCGCATCGCTCGACGAACTGACCGGGGCCTTCCTGCGCGCCATACCCGGCGCCGCTGCCGCCTCGCCGTCCCCTGTCTTCGCCTCCGAGGAACTGCCGTGACCATCGAACATATCGACCCCTGCGCCGCCGACGTGGTGGGCGCCGCCGACACCCCGGTCGAGCGCATCGCCACCGGCTTCGTCTTCACCGAGGGCGCGCTCTGGCACAGCCGCGAGCGCTACCTGATCTTCAGCGACATCGACGCGAGCCGGATGCACCGCTGGAGCGAGCGCGACGGGGTGAGCGTGTTCCGCGACCCGAGCCGCATGACCAACGGCAACACCTGGGACCTGCAGGGCCGGCTGCTGAGCTGCGAGCACGGCTCCAGCCGGGTGGTGCGCACCGAGGCCGACGGTTCGCTGCAGGTGCTGGCCAGCCATTTCGAGGGCCGCGAACTCAACAGCCCGAACGACATCGTGGTGCGGCGCGACGGCAGCATCTATTTCTCCGACCCGGTGTTCGGCCGGCGCCTGCCGCACGGCGTGCTGCGTGCGCCGGAGCTCGACCACAGCAGCGTCTACCGCCTCGGCACCGACGGCACCCTGGCCCGGCTGGCGGTGGACCTGGAGCAGCCCAACGGCCTGTGCTTCAGCCTGGACGAGCGCCTGCTCTATGTGAACGACAGCCCGCGCAAGCGCATCCAGGTGCACCGGGTGCGGGGCGACGGCAGCGTCGAGGCCGGCAGCCCTTTCGCCGACACGCCGGGCGACGAGCCGGGCGTGCCCGACGGCATGAAGGTCGACATGGCCGGACGGGTGTACTGCTGCGGCCCGGGCGGCATCCATGTGTTCCAGCCCGACGGCCGGCGCATCGCCCGCATCCGGTTCCCGGAGAAGGCCTGCAACTTCGCCTTCGGCGACGACGACCACCGCACGCTCTACGTCACCGCCAGCACCTCGCTCTACCGGCTGCGCGTGCGCACCCCGGGCCGGCCGCAGTGGCTGGGCTGAGCGCGGCCCGGTACCCGTTTTTCACCACCACAAGAAGACAGGAGACCTCCATGACGACATCGCTTTTCCCGCGCGCCCCGAAGCTCTGGCGCCCCCTGCTGGCCCTGGGCCTGGCGCTGGCCGCCGGCCTGGCGCAGGCGCAGGCCTATCCGTCGAAACCGATCCGCATCATCGTGCCGTTCTCGGCCGGCGGCATGGCCGACGCGCTGCCCCGCGCCATCGCCGCCGAGCTGGCGAAAAAGTACAACCAGCCGGTGGTGATCGAGAACAAGCCGGGCGCCGCCAGCATGGTCGGCGCCGAATACGTGGCCCGTGCCGCGCCCGATGGCTACACCCTGCTGCTGGCCACCTCCAGCACGCTGGCTGTGGTGCCGCATCTCTACAAGAACACCATCCGCTACGACAGCCAGCGCGACCTGGCCTCGGTGACGATGGTGGCCACCTCGCCCAGCATCCTGATGGTGAGCAACGAGGTGCCGGCCAACGATTTCGCCGGCTTCGTGTCGTACCTGAAGGCGCGCCCGGGGCAGGTGTCGTTCGCCTCGGCCGGCATCGGCGGGGTGATCCACCTGCACAGCGAACTGTTCCAGAGCCAGACCGGCACGAAGATGATCCACGTGCCCTACCAGGGCTCCAACCTGGCCCTGGGCGACCTGCAGACCGGCCGGGTGCAGATGATGATCGACATCATCGGATCGAACTACGGCATCGTGAAGAGCGGCAAGCTCAAGGTGCTGGCCGCCATGTCCGACAAGCGCCTGCCGCTGCTGCCGGAAGTGCCGTCGGTGGCCGAGCTCGGCCTGCCGGGGCTGGCCGGCGACATCTGGTTCGCCATTTCCGCGCCGGGCAAGACGCCGCCGGAGATCGTCGCCCAGCTGCAGCGCGACATCTCGGCCATCGCCCGGTCGCCGGCCATGCTGGAGAAGTTCGCGCCGCTCGGCGTCGAGATGGTGGGCGGCACGCCGGCCGAGATGGACGCGGTCATCCAGCGCGACGGCGCCCGCTGGAGCCGGGTCATCCGCGACGCCGCGGTGAAGGTCGAATGACCATGCACGCAGCGACATCGACATTCCCGGATTCCACCGCTGGCGGCCCGGCGGCCGCACCGCACGCACCGCTGCCGGAAGGCATCGGCCGGGTCATCGACACGCCCGAGGAGATGGCGCCCTTCCTGCGCGACTGGTCGGGCCACCGGGTCGGCACCGCGCGCTGCGTGGTGCAGCCGGGCAGCACCGCCGAAGTGGCCGCGCTGCTGCGCTGGTGCAGCGCGCACCGGGTGCCGGTGGT
>JAKONS010000086.1 GCA_022701845.1 Burkholderiaceae bacterium | reverse complement strand
ATGCCGAAGGCCTGCCCGGTGTGCGGCAGCGACGTGGTGCGGCCGCATGGCGAGGCCAACCACCGCTGCACCGGCGGTCTCTTCTGCCCGGCGCAACGCAAGGAGGCGCTGCTGCATTTCGCTGCACGCCGCGCCATGGACATCGAAGGCCTGGGCGACAAGCTGGTCGAACAACTCGTCGATGCCGGCATCATCCGCACGCTGCCCGAGCTGTACCGGCTGGATGTGGCCCGGCTGTCCGCGCTCGAACGCATGGCCGACAAGTCGGCGCAGAACATCGTGGCCGCCCTGGACAAGTCGAAACGCACCACGCTGCCGCGCTTTTTGTTCGGCCTCGGCATCCGCAACGTCGGCGAGACCACCGCCAAGGACCTGGCCCGCTTCTTCGGCAAGCTCGACGCCATCATGGATGCCTCCACCGGGCAGCTGCTCGAGGTGCCCGACGTCGGCCCGATCGTCGCCGACTCGGTGCACACCTTCTTCGCCCAGCCGCACAACCGGGAAGTGGTGGCGCAGCTGCGCGAGGCCGGCGTGCACTGGGAGGAGGGCGAGCCGGCACCGCGGGCGCACCTGCCGCTGGTCGGCAAGACGGTGGTGCTCACCGGAACGCTTCCCACCCTCTCGCGCGACGATGCCAAGGACCTGCTGGAGGCCGCCGGCGCCAAGGTGTCCGGTTCGGTCAGCAAGAAAACCGACTATGTGGTGGCGGGCGCGGAAGCGGGCAGCAAGCTCGACAAGGCGCAGGCGCTCGGCGTGCCGGTGCTCGACGAAGACGGACTGCACCGTCTGCTGGCGGGCGCCTGAGCGGTCGGTTTGTTTCTCCGCTTTACCCCGGGTTAACGGCAACCGGGTTGTTTCTGTCGGCGCGGGGCGCAGGATCGACGTTGTTCAAGCATCAACTCGCGGAGATTCCCATGCGTTCCATCTTTCGTCTTGCCGGCATCGCTGCCGCTGCCGTCGCCGTGCTGACCTTGTCCGGCTGCGTGGTGGCCCCCGCCGGCTATTACGGTGGCGGTGGCTACTACGGCGGCGGCACCGGCTACTACGCACCTACTCCGGTCGTGGTGCAGCCGTCCATCGGTTTCGGTTACTACAGCGGTGGCGGGCGCTACTGGCGCCGCTGATCGTTTTCAATGGGCGTTTTCGGGTGAGACGTCCCAGGTTCGGCTGGCGCTCCACGAGCCCACCGCGGTCTTCGTAAGCTTGCCGCTAGGCAATTTCTGGAGGCCCGCTTATGTACCGTTCCACCGGCATCGACCCGTCCGCCCGGGCCGGTTTTTTTCCACCCCGCTTCTCCGCGGCGCCTCCTGCGGACCTGCAGCCGATGGGCGAAAGCGCGGAAATCCTCTCCCGTCTTGCCGCAGCCCGACCCGACAACCGCATCAGCCAGTCGGAGCTGCTCAGCATGGCCCAGAACGACCACGGCGACTACAGCACGCCGGTTCAAGCCGCCGCACGCAACTTCTTCATCAATCGGCAGGCCGTCTACCAAGCGCATGAACAGGTGCGCCGCCGCGGCGGCCAGTCGCGCGGCTTCGGCGGCACCGCGCGTTCCTACGACTATTCCGACCTGCAAGGCATGGCGTCCCTTTTCGGCGACGAACCACCGCCGACGCACAGACCGGGGGGCTCGCGCAACGGCGGCGGCAACGGGTCTTCTCCCCGCTCCGATATGCACGGCGACAACCATGTCGGCGCGGACGATTACTTCCAGGCACTGCGCGACATGGCCGGCTATCTGCGTGGTCGTCGGCGCAAGTCGGTATCGCTTGAAGGAATGATGTTCATGGAACGCCAGGGGAACATCGCCGCGTCGACCCTGCTGAGCCATATGCCCCGGATCGGCGAACTGTTCGGCCACCTCGTCGGCGCGAAGATGGAGGCGATGACACACAACATCGAGCGGATGCTGAACAGCGAAGAGTTCGCCGACCTGATGCGGCAGGAAATGAGGGATGCGGCGCTCGCGCAGGCACGCCAGGCAGGCGCTGGCGGGACCGTCCCCACCGCAGGCGAAGCGCCTGCGGCTGCGGGCACCCGGCAGTCCGGCGGCGCCGGTGGCGGTGCGGCACAGGGCACGGCGCCGGCCCGCGATTTGAAGCAGCCATCGGGCAAGGCTCCGCCAACCCCCGCCTCCGGCCGCTGGACCGGCCCGATCATCACCGAGGTCACCGACGACGCGGACGCCGACGCGGGCGATGTGAATCCTCTGGCCGACGGCGGCGAGGAAGAGAGCGACGAGTTTCGGGCGGCGGAAGCTGCCTTGGCCGACGCGGCCGCCTCGTCCACCGAAGCGGCCGCATCCGCCGCGGCCGCCATCCATGCGCGGCAGGCCCAGCTACACCAGGATGTGGTGCAGGCAGCGCAGCGCAACTATTACCGCCGCGACCGGGAAGACGACCTGCGCGGCCAGCGCCTGGCGGACGAACACCGCATCGCCGCCCGGAATGCCGAGGAAAACCGCATGGCGCAGCGCCGTTACGAAGACGATCTGCGGCTGGAGCGGGAGCAGGAACGCCGCATGGAAGAGAACCGCCGTCAGGACGATCTCCTGGCCGACGAACGCCGGGCGGCCGATCAGCGCTAGAAGGTCCGCCCGGCAGCGCGCCGGCGCGTGGCGGCACGCGATAATCCGCCGATGACGGTACGCGAAATACTCAAGATGGGCGATCCCCGGTTGCTGCGGATGGCGCAACCGGTGACCGAATTCGGCACACCCGCACTGCGCGCACTGGTCGCCGACATGTTCGAAACCATGATCGCGGTGCAAGGCGCCGGGCTGGCCGCGCCGCAGATCGGCGTCGACCTGCAACTGGTCATCTTCGGCACCGGCGAGCCGATCGCCCGCTATCCCGAGGCGCCGGTCGTGCCCCGCACCGTGTTGCTCAACCCGGTGATCACACCGCTCGACGATGCGATGGAAGACGG
>JAKONS010000064.1 GCA_022701845.1 Burkholderiaceae bacterium | reverse complement strand
AGTACTACCTGACCGACCTGGTCGCCCTGGCGGTCGCCGACGGCATCGCGGTGCAGGCGGTGGCCACCCGCGACGCGGTCGAGGTGGCGGGGGTGAACAGCCCGGCGCAGCTGGCCGAGCTGGAGCGCGCCTACCAGCGCCGCCAGGCCGAGCGCCTGCTGGAGGGCGGTGTGCGCCTGGCCGACCCGGCCCGTTTCGACCAGCGCGGCAGCCTGGTCTGCGGCCAGGATGTCGAGATCGACATCGGCTGCATCTTCGAAGGCGACGTGGTGCTGGGCGACGGCGTGCGCATCGGCGCCCACTGCGTGGTGGCCGACGCCCGCATCGCTGCCGGCACGGTGGTGCATCCGTTCAGCCATATCCAGGGCGAGGCGGCCGGCGTGGAGGTGGGGCGCGACGCCCGCATCGGCCCGTTCGCCCGCCTGCGGCCGGGTGCCCGGCTGGGCGACGAGGTCCATGTCGGCAACTTCGTCGAAGTGAAGAATTCCACCCTGGCCGCCGGCGCCAAGGCCAACCATCTCGCCTACCTGGGCGACGCCACCGTCGGCGCCCGGGTCAACTTCGGCGCCGGCAGCATCACCGCCAACTACGACGGGGTGAACAAGCACCGCACCACCATCGGCGACGACGCCTCCATCGGAAGCAACTGCGTACTCGTCGCGCCGGTCACCGTCGGCGCAGGCAGTACCGTCGCCGGTGGCTCCACCATCAGCCGCGACACACCGCCCGGCGCCCTCACCGTGGCCCGGGCCCGCCAGGTCTCCATTGACCGATGGAAACGACCCGTGAAGAAAAATGGACAATAACAACGCATGAACACGAGTCCATCGACTGCCAGCCCACCGGTTTTCACTGAGCGCCGCGACCGCCGCAATCCGCGCGCCGACCTCGACGATCTGTTCCGTGCCATCTCGCACGACCTGCGCGCGCCGGTGCGCCATCTCAGCGCCTTCGGGCTGATGCTGCGGGAGCGCCTGGGCGAGCTGGGCGGCGACGGCGAGGCGCTCTCCTGCCTCGATGCGATGGACGACGCCACGCAGAACCTCGGCCGGATGATCGACGGGGTGCTGGAGCTGTCGCGCATCGCGCGTGCGCCGCTGCTGCGGCAGCCGCTCGATATGGGCACCGTGGTGGAAGAGGTGCGCCAGGAATTCGCCGCCCAGGCTGCCGGCCGGCAGATCGAATGGCGTATCGCCGCCGACTGGCCGCCCTGCGACGGCGACGCCGCGCTGGTGCGCCAGCTGTTCCAGCGGCTGCTGTCGAACGCGGTGAAGTTCACCCGCCGCCAGGCCGAGGCGGTGATCTCGATCGGCTGGGACACCACCGCCGAGGGCCGCACCGAATTCTTCGTGCAGGACAACGGTGCGGGTTTCAACCCGGCGGGCGCCGCCGGCCTGTTCGGCATCTTCGAGCGGCTGCATCCGCAGTCGGAGTTCGAGGGTCTGGGCGTGGGTCTGGCCGGTGCGCGGCAGATCGTCGAGCGCCATGGCGGCAGGATCTCGGCGGACGCCGCGCCGCACGCCGGCTGCACCGTGCGCTTCACGCTCTGCTGACGCGGGCCGTCACCGCGCCAGCGGCATCGCGGTCTCGAACTTCGAGGTCTTCACGCTGAAGAAGGCCTTGACGTTGCGCACGTTGGCGTCCGCATGGAACAGCCGGCGGCCCAGCGCCAGATAGTCCGGCATGTCGCGGCAGCGCAGGATCAGCACGAAGTCCGGGCCGGGCGACACCCGGTAGCACTGCAGCACCGCGTCTTCGGCTGCCGCACGCAGCTCGAACGCGTCGAGCCGGTCGGCATCCTGGCGGTCGAGCGATACCTCGGCGATCACCGTCAGGCCGTGGCCCAGCAGCGGCGCCAGCCGCTCCGGGTCGACCAGCGCCACCTGCTTGCGCACCACGCCCGATTCGACCAGCCGCTTCACCCGCCGCAGGCAGGTGGCGGCCGACATGCCGGCGGCCTCGGCCAGCGCCTGGTTGCTGCGCGAGGCGTCGTGCTGCAGCAAATCCAGCAGCAGCCAGTCTGCGGAATCCATGGAGATTTCGGTCATATGTGGAGATTATGTGAACGAAGATTCCACAATCGGTGGACGATGCAATTTTCAACCAAAAGATTGCCAAATATCGCCCGCAAATTTTGATACATGCCTCGTAGCATCGCCGTGCAAACAGCTTTTCCAAGGCAATCGATATGTGCGGCATCGTCGGCGCGGTCTCCACCCGCAACATCGTCCCCATCCTGGTCCAGGGCCTGCAGCGCCTGGAATACCGGGGCTACGACTCCTGCGGCGTCGCCGTCTACGACAGCGCCGCGGTCACCACCGAGGAAGGCCCGCTGCGCCGCGCCCGCAGCACCTCGCGGGTGGCCGAGCTGCTCGCCCAGGTCAAGACCGACAAGGTCGAGGGCGGCACCGGCATCGCCCACACCCGCTGGGCCACCCACGGCGCGCCGGCGGTGCACAACGCGCATCCGCATTTCAGCCACGGCCCGAACACGGTCGACGGCGTCACCCACCGGCCGGGCCGCATCGCCCTGGTCCACAACGGCATCATCGAGAACCACGACGCGCTGCGCCTGGCGCTGGAAGCCAAGGGTTATGTCTTCGCCAGCCAGACCGACACCGAAGTCGTCGCCCATCTGGTCGACAGCCTGTACGACGGCGACTTGTTCGAGGCGGTGCAGCAGGCGGTGGTGCAGCTGCACGGCGCCTATGCCATCGCGGTGTTCTGCCGCGACGAGCCGCACCGTGTCGTCGGCGCGCGATTCGGCTCGCCGCTGATCCTGGGCATCGGCGCCAAGGACAGCGGCGGCGGCGAGCTGTTCCTGGCCAGCGACGCGATGGCGCTGGCGGGCGTCACCGACCAGATCGTCTACC
>JAKONS010000048.1 GCA_022701845.1 Burkholderiaceae bacterium | reverse complement strand
TGAACTTGCCCGCCAGGATGTCGGCCTCGCGCGCCTTCACCCTGGCCGCCAGGTCGGCCGGAATCTTCTTCTCGAAGGTGCCGAGCGGCGCCAGCGACGAGCCCTTGTTCTTCATCGACGACCACTCGGCATAGTCCTCGGCCACGAACCTGCCCTGCTTGACCTGCGCGATGGCGCGGTC
The DNA here is from genome assembly GCA_022701845.1 of Burkholderiaceae bacterium. The sequence goes on along the minus strand of JAKONS010000048.1, from coordinate 4,094 downwards.
GATGGAGGGCTCCATCGCCCACACCGCGGTCGCCACGATGGTGTCGGGGTACTGCGCCTGCATGTCGGCCACGTTGCCGATGGCCAGCTTGCCGCGCTCTTTGGCCGCGTCGGCGACGCCGAAACGCTCGGCATACAGCACGTCGGCGCCCTGGTCGATCATCGCGAAGGTGGCTTCCTTGGCCTTCGGCGGATCGAACCAGCTGTTGATGAAGTTCACCGTGAAGGTGGTCTTCGGATCGATCTCGCGCGCGCCGGCCATGAAGGCGTTCATCAGCCGGTTCACCTCGGGAATCGGAAAGCCGCCCACCATGCCGATCTTGTGCGTCTTGGACATGCCCGCGGCGATCATCCCGGTGAGGTAGGCCGGCTCCTGGATGTAGTTGTCGAACACCGACAGATTGGGCTGCTGCGGCTTGCCCGACGAGCCCATCAGGAAGGCGGTCTTGGGAAAGTCCTTGGCCACCTTGCGCGCTGCGGTCTCCACCGCGAAAGCCTCGCCGATCATCAGTTGCGCGCCGCCGTTGGCGTATTCGCGCAGCACCCGTTCGTAGTCGGCGTTGCGCACGTTCTCGGTCGACTTGTATTCGATCTCCCCACGCGCCTCCGCCGCCTTCAGCGCCTTGTGGATCTTGCCGACCCACTGCTGCTCGTACGGCACGGTGTAGACCGCCGCCACCTTCACCTTGGCCTGCGCGAACGCACTGCCGGGCACCACCACCGCCAGCGCGGCGGCAGCCGCCACCGCCCGGACCATCAACGCACGACGAACTTCCAAGAGCTTCTCCAAAGTTGGTTGAACAGACTCTGCTAGCAAGAACACGGCCCGACATGGGACGCACGCTGCGCAACCGGCGGCATTCCCCAGGAGGCCGACGCCCGGCTCCGCCGGTCGTCCAGCCTCGCCCCCGGAAGGGGGTAGGCGAAAGCGACACGCAGTGCGCGAAGCCTGGGGGCGAGCCTTATTTGGTGCCGAAGATGCGGTCGCCCGCATCGCCGAGCCCGGGGCGGATGTAGCCGTGCTCGTCCAGCCCCCGGTCCACCGCCGCGGTATAGATATCCACGTCCGGATGCGCCTGCTGCATCGCCGCCACCCCTTCCGGGCAGGTCAGCAGGCAGCAGAACTTGATCGACTTCGGCCGCATCTCCTTCAGGCGCTCCACCGCCGCGATCGCCGAATTGCCGGTGGCCAGCATCGGATCCACCACGATCACGTCGCGCTCGTGCATGTCGCTCGGCATCTTGAAGTAGTACTCGATGGCGGTCAGCGTCTTCGGGTCGCGGTACAGCCCGATGTGGCCGACGCGCGCGCCCGGCACCACCGACAGCATGCCGTCGAGGATGCCGTTGCCCGCCCGCAGGATCGACACGAACACCAGCTTCTTGCCGTCGATCACCATGCCGGTGGTGGCCTCCAGCGGCGTCTCGATCTCGATCGACTGCAGCGCCATGTCGCGGGTGACCTCGTAGGCCATCAGCGAGGACATCTCGTTGAGCAGGCGGCGGAAGGTGTTGGTGGACGCGTCCTTGCGGCGCATCAGGGTCAGCTTGTGCTGGACCAGCGGGTGGTCGAGGAGATGGAGTTGGGACATAGGAACGTGGATGAGGAGAAGAGGCGCGGACCTGCCTAGAAAACCGTGCCGTCGCTGTCGATCGCCAAGGGTGGTGTGCCCCCACGCAAACGCTGTGCCAAAACCCGCCCGGCAGCCCAGGTGCCGCCTTCGAGCACGCAGGCCAGCGGCATCGTCTCGGCGTCGGTGCCCAGGCGGGCGCGCACCAGCGGCGCCAGTTCGTCGAGCAGCGCCACCGTCAGCGCCCGCCATTCGACGACGAGCGCGTCGCCCGGCGCATGGGTGCGCGCGGCGGCACCGGCATCGCGCAGGCGCAGCACGCCGGTGTCGAGCAGCAGGCCGCCGTTGCGGTATTCGGGCAGGCCGGTCAGCGCGTCGATCTCGCGCACCGGAACGCCCGCCCACTGGAACGGCTCGATCAGCGAATAGGTGAGCCACTGCGACAGCTTGTGGAACGGCATCCAGCCGTTCGACAGCCCCGGCCCCTCGGCCGCGTCGAGCCGCCAGCAGTCGCCCAGCGGCAGATCGCCGATGGCGTTGGCCGACGGCCAGATCGGCGACAGCGTGGCCAGCAGGGTCGACAGGATGTCGTGCGCCGCCACCTCGGCGGTGGGCGGAATCTCGTGCTGCTCGGCCTCGCTCAGCAGGTCGAAGATGCCGGCCGGCCGGCCGGTGTCGCCGAAGGTCTCGGGCTGCGCGGCCAGGGTCTCGCCCAGGCGGCGCAGCAGCATCGCCCGGCCGTCGATGCCGACCAGCGGGTTGCGCTCGCTCACCTGGAAGGCCCGCGCCAGATGCGCCGACACCACGCCCCGCAGCCCGTGCGCATCGGCCTGCAGCGGCCGCGTCGGATCGCTCGAGAACAAACCGGCGGTAAACGCATGGAAGCTGGCCACGCCCAGGCCTTCGGAGCGCACGAAACGCTGGCCGCTGGCCGATTCGCTGTAGCCCCAGTCGGGCCCGGAGCCGGCGTCGAGCAGCACCGACACCAGGGCCAGGTCGATCTGCGCCCGGGCGCGGGTGGCCTTGTCGACATCGCCCAGCAGCGCGTCGAGCTGCGCCGCCCGGTCGATGCCGCCGGCCGAGAAATGCCGCCACCGGCTGTGGAATGGGAGGCCGCCACGGGCGTAGTCGGGATAGCGGTCGCGGGTGGTGGCCGCCACCAGGTCGGCGGCGGCGGGCAGGGCGTCGTCGGCTACGGTGAAATGTTCCGATTGCCCGGCACGGGCGCGGGCCAGCAGCGCCTGCGCACGGCGCCGGATCTCGCCGGTGGTGCGCAGCAGCCCGACCGCGCCGGCGGGCCGCTCGGCGGCGGCACGCTCGATGCGGTCGATGATCCTGCGGCTGCTGGGCTCACCCGCGGTGGGGGTCGATCGTTCTTGCGCGCTCATGCGTCCAGTCCCCGGCCCTTGGCCTTCTTCAGTTCTTCCGCATCCGGCACTGCGCCGGGCGTGAAATAGCCGGCCGCCATCTTGGCGTCCATCTCCACCCGGGCGTCCGCCGGGATCAGCTCGTCGGGCAGGTTCACCCGCTGGTCGACCACGATGCCGGCGCCGGTGATGGCGTCGTATTTCATGTTGCTCATCGACACCAGGCGGTGGATGCGGGTGATGCCGAGCCAGTGCAGCACATCGGGCATCAGCTCCTGGAAGCGCATGTCCTGCACCCCGGCGACACATTCGGTGCGGGCGAAGTACTGGTCGGCGGTGTCGCCGCCCACCTGGCGCTTGCGGGCGTTGTAGACCAGGAACTTGGTCACCTCGCCGAGCGCCCGGCCTTCCTTGCGCGAATACGCCACCAGCCCGACGCCGCCGCGCTGGGCGCCCTGGATGCATTCCTCGATCGCGTGGGTGAGATAGGGGCGGCAGGTGCAGATGTCGGAGCCGAACACGTCGGAGCCGTTGCATTCGTCGTGCACCCGGGCGGTCAGCTCGATCTCGGGGTTGGCCAGGTCGGCCGGGTTGCCGAAGATGTAGAGCGTCTGCCCGCCGATCGGCGGCAGGAACACCTCCAGGTCGGAGCGGGTGACGAGCTCCGGGTACATGCCGCCGGTCTCCTCGAACAGCACCCGGCGCAGGTCGGTTTCGCTGCAGCCGAAGCGGCGGGCGATTTCCGGCAGGAACCACACCGGCTCGACCGCCACTTTGGTGACCAATGCCGCGCCCTGGGCGGTGAGGAACTTGCCGTCGGCCTTCAGCCGGCCGGAGAGCAGGGCCTCCAGCACCTCCGGCAGGATCACATGCGCCTTGGTGACCGCCACCGTCGGCCGGATGTCGTAGCCCGCCGCCAGCTCGGTGGCATAGGCCTCGGCCACCACCGCGCCCCACGGGTCCATCGACACGATCTTGCCCGGCTCGCCCCATTGCGGATACGGCCCGATGCGGTCGGTCGGCATGGTGTTGGTGAGGTCGGCGCGGTGCTTCGACGACAACGCGCCCGACGCGACCGCCAGCGCGCGGTACACGCTGTACGACCCGCTGTGGGTGCCGATCACGTTGCGGTGCGCCCGGTTGGTGGTGGTGGCGAC
>JAKONS010000047.1 GCA_022701845.1 Burkholderiaceae bacterium | reverse complement strand
CACATGCCGGCGCATGAAGGCACCGGTCGCATGCGTGGCCACGGCGAAAGCGCGCCCGGCCAGGCCGAAGACGATGCCGGCGGCCGCCACCGCCAGCACGCTCCACACCGCCACCGGCGCGACCGCCGCGACGGTGTAGTGGGTGTGCTGCACGCCCCACGCCATGCCGACCTGGTCGGCCACGATGGCGGCGATGGCGCAGGGAAAGAGGGCGTCGTGGCGCAGCCGCCCGATGGCGAGCACCTCCAGCCCGAAGATCGCGCCGGCCAGCGGCGTGCCGAACACCGAGGCGAAGCCGGCGCTGATGCCGGCCATCAGCAGGATGCGGCGGTCGGCGGCGTCGAGGCGCGGCAGCCGCGCCACCTGGTCGGCGAGCGCCCCGCCCATCTGCACCGCGGTGCCCTCGCGGCCCACCGAGGCGCCGAACAGGTGCGATACCACGGTGCCCGCCAGCACCAATGGCACCATGCGCAGCGGCACGGTTTTCTGCGGATCGTGGATCTCGTCGATCAGCAGGTTGTTGCCGGCTTCGACCGTCTTGCCCAGCCGCCAGTACACCCAGCCGACCGCGAAGCCGGCCAGCGGCAGCAACCAGACGATCTGCCGATGCGTGTCCCGCCAGCGGGTGGCGCCGTCCAGCGCGAACAGGAACAGCGCCGACGCCGACCCGGCCAGCACCGCCACCAGGGTGGAGAGCGCCAGCCACTTGGCGACGTAGAGCGGCAGGGCGGCGCGTTTCAGGAAAGGGTGCATCAGTTCGGTCGTGTACGGGCAGGAGGGGGCGGTCGACGACGATACATGCGCAAACAGCTGTATTTTTCTGTGTAGAATCGCAGGCTGTTCTGAAATGCCCAGGTGGCGGAATTGGTAGACGCACTAGTTTCAGGTACTAGCGAGTAACATCGTGGAGGTTCGAGTCCTCTCCTGGGCACCACACCAAGCACCATGCAAAAAGCCGCTGATCCAGCGGCTTTTTTTTATGCTCCGGACGGTCGTGCGCACCGTCCACTGGCGCCTTCAGCGGGAGTTCAGCGGGCGTTCAGCACCCGGCCCTTGGCGGCCACGAATTCCTCTTCGGTGATCGAGCCTTCGGCGCGCAGTTTCGCCAGTTCCTTGAGCGACTCGGCTGCGGAATTGGGCGGATACCGCGACGGTTCCACCACCACCTGGTAGGGATCGTTCTCGTCGGTCTGCACCACCACCGGCTCGTCGCGCCGCACCGCCCACACCATGGCGACGATCCAGCCGACCACCGTCCAGCCCAGGAAGATGTCGATCAGGGCGATCGGCACCAACCGCGGATGCTTGCGCTTGGCGGCCTCGTAGATCGGCAGCAGATAGAGCGCCACCAGCGACGCGTAGAACACCACGTGCATCAGGGTGTTCTCGCTCCCCACGGCCATGGAAGACGCGCTCAATCCGGTGGTGTAGCTATAGAACACCAGAAACAACAGGACGACCAAGCGAATGAAAACCATAAACAACCTCGAGGATGTTAGAAATCGACTACAGACGTAAGTATCTGCTATGAGCGCAATTGTTAACTAAAAATGCTTCATATCGTTACCGTTACGTCGCCCAGGTGACACACGCCTCGGCGGCGCGGACGGTATATGAGGCACCGGGTCGGCGGTCGCCGCCGACGATTCGCAAGACAAAAACAGGAGACGACATGCATTCGACGACCCATCGGTCACACCGCAGGGCAATCACCGCCCTGTGCGCCGGCCTGGCCCTGCTGCCGGCCGGCGCCGCCTTCGCCCAGGAGCGGGCCGACGCTTTTCCGACGCGCGCGATCACCGTGATCGTCCCGTTTCCAGCCGGCGGCACCACCGACATCGTGGCGCGCCTGGCGGGTCAGGCGCTATCGCAGGAACTGGGCCAGCCGGTGGTGATCGACAACCGGCCCGGTGCCGGCGGCAACATCGGTGCGCAGCTGGTGGCCCGTGCCGCGCCCGACGGCTACACGCTGGTGATGGGCACGGTCGGCACCCACGCGATCAATCCGGCGCTCTACCAGAAGATGCCGTACGACCATCTGAAGGATTTCGTGCCGATTTCGCGCGTGGCGAATGTGCCCAACCTGCTGGTGGCCAACCCGTCGCAGCCGTTCAAAACCGTCAAGGACATGATCGCCTACGGCAAGGCCAACCCCGACAAGCTCTCCTTCGCATCGTCGGGCAACGGCACCTCGATCCACCTCGCCGGCGAGCTGTTCAAGTCGCTCACCGGGGTGCAGATGCAGCATGTGCCCTACAAGGGCAGCGCGCCGGCTCTGGCCGATCTGATGGCCGGCCAGACGTCTGTCATGTTCGACAACCTGCCGTCGTCGATCGCCTTCGTGCGCAGCGGCAAGCTGCGTCCGATCGCGATCACCACCCTGAAGCGGTCGCCAGAGCTGCCCGATGTGCCGACGATCGCCGAGTCGGGCGTGCCCGGGTTCGACGCGTCGTCCTGGTTCGGGCTGCTGGCGCCCGCCGGTACGCCGCCGGCGGTGATCAAGCGCATCGACGATGCGCTGCTGAAGGTGATGACCACCACCGACCTGTCGAAGAAAATCGTCGAGCAGGGCGGCGAGCCGGCGGCGGAGAC
>JAKONS010000005.1 GCA_022701845.1 Burkholderiaceae bacterium | reverse complement strand
GCCACCAAGATGGCGGCCACCCTGGGCCAGCCCATCGTGGTCGACAACCGCGCGGGCGCGGGCGGCACCATCGGTGTCGACGCGGTGGCCAAGTCGCCGGCCGACGGCTACACCCTGGCGCTGGTGGCGCCCGGCCCGCTGGCCGGCATGCCCAACCTGATGAAGACGCCCTACACCACCGGCGACCTGACCTACCTCACCCTGGCCGCGCGCATTCCCTCGGTCATGGTGGTCAGCCGCAAGTCGGGCATCACCACCCTCAAGCAGCTGGTCGAGAAGGCCAAGAAGACGCCGGACGCGCTCAACTACAGCTCGGCCGGCGCCGGCACCAGCCCGCACATCGGCTTCGAGCTGTTCAAGCGCGAGACCGGTACCCGGATCACCCACGTGGCCTACAAGGGCGCCGCGCCGGCGGTGCTGGCGGTGCTCTCCGGCGAGGTCGACGCCGCCATGCTCGACCTGCTGCCGATCCTGCCGCATGTCGCCAGCGGCGAACTGGTGGCGCTGGCCGTGGCCGGCCCCGGCCGTGCGCCGCAGCTGCCCGAGGTGCCGACCACCGTCGAGCTGGGCTGGAAGAACGTGCTGATGGAAACCACCTACGGCATCGTCGGCCCCAAGGACCTGCCGCCGGCGGTGCAGCAGCGCCTGCGCGAGAGCGCCATCGCCGCCATCGAGGCGCCCGACACCCGGGCGCAGTTCCTCAAGCAGGGCGCCATCGCGGCGACTTCCAGCAGCGCCGAGTACCAGCGCCTGATGCAGGTCGAGTCGGAAAAATGGCGCGGCGTGATCGCCAGCGCCAAGATCTCCATCAACTGAGCGCAGGGCCCTCCACATGAAGATCACCAGCGCCACCGTGCGCCCCTGCGTGCAGGGCCTGGGCGACCCGCAATGGAAGTTCGCCCGCGCCCAGGTGCCGCGGCTCGAAGGCTCGGTGCTGTGCCTGGAGGACGAGGACGGCCACCGCGGCCTGGGCTATGTGCATGCCATCCCCGCCATCTCCACCCACGGCGCGGGCGCCGTCGCGGCGCTCGACTTCCTGGCGCCCCGCCTGGTCGGGCGGCGGGCCGACGACATCGCGGCCATCATGGACGAGATCGACGCCACGCTGGCCTTCGCGCCCACCGTCAAGGCCGGCATCGACATGGCGCTTCACGACCTGCTGGCACGCCGGCTGGGCGTGCCGGTGCATGTGCTGCTGGGCGGCAAGCTGCGCGACACGGTGGCGCTGTCGCGCATCCTGCCGATCAAGTCGCCGCAGGACATGGCGGCCATCGCCGGGCGCCTGGCGGGCGAGGGCTACCTGCAGCTGAAGCTGAAGCTGGCGGGCGACACCGAGGTCGACATCCAGCGCATCGCCGCGGTGCGCGCCGCGGTCGGCGACGGCGTGGCGCTGACGCTCGACCCCAACCAGTCGTACAACGCCAAGCAGCTGATCGGTGCCTTCGCGAAGATGGAGCCCTACCGCATCAGCCTGATCGAGCAGCCGGTGCCGGCGGCCGACGTGGCGGGCCTGGCGCTCATCACCCGCACGCTGCCGGTCGCCATTGAGGCCGACGAGAGCGCGCAGACGGTGCGCGACGTGTTCCGGCTGGTGTCCGAGCGGGTGGTGGACGTCATCAACCTCAAGGTCACCAACCTGGGCGGTTTCCGGCATTTTCTGGAGGCGGTGCGCATCTGCGAGGCGGGCCAGGTGGGCTGCCGACTGGGGGCTGCCTTCGGGCCGGCGCTGATGCAGGCCCACAGCCTGCAGGCCGCCAGCCTGCCGAAGGCCTTGCCCTATGCCTGCGAGCTGTCGGAGCATCTGCACCTGCACGACGATCCGTTCACCGCGTTGCCGGTGCTCGCGGGCGAATTGCGGCTTCCCGAAGGGGCGGGCTGCGGGGTCGTGTACCGCGAGGCGTAGGCTGCGCGGATGACAAGGAGCGACCGATGACATGTGCAGATCGACGATGGACCCGCCGTGCCGCAACCGCTGCCATCGCCCTGGCGATCAGCGCGGCTGCGGCCCCGGCATGGGCGCAGTCCGATGGTGATCCGGCCTGGGAGGCGCTGCGACGAGGCGCGGTGCTGCTGGTGCGCCATGCCGACGCACCCGGCGTGGGCGACCCCGCCAACTTCACGCTCGGCGACTGCCGCACACAACGCAATCTCGACGCGACCGGCCGCGCGCAGGCCAAGCGGCTCGGCGAGCATTTCGCCAGCCGCCATGTGGCGGTGGGCGCGGTGCTGGCGTCGCAGTGGTGCCGCACGAAGGACACGGCCGAACTCGCATTCCCCGGGCGCGCCCGGGAAGACGCCAGCTTCAACTCCTTCTTCGGCGACAGCGCCAGCCAGCCGGCGCAGACCGCCGCCGCGCTGAACACGGTTAAGCAGTGGAAAGGCCCGGGCGCGCTCGTCGTCGTCACCCACCAGGTCAACATCACCGCACTCACCGGCGTGGTGCCGGCATCGGGCGAAGGCGTGGTGGTGCGGTCGAAGGGGGACGGCATCGAGGTGGTCGGGCGGGTGTCGCCGTGATGGCTGCCGCGGGCGCGACCGCGGGGAACGCGGCGCCCGCCTCAAGGCGCTTACAGCAGCGCCTTGGCAGCCTCGATGCGCAGGGCCAGCGCCACGGTGTCGTCGTCCATCACGCGTTGCAGGAAAAGCCGTGCGTCGCCGCCTGAGGACGGTCCGGCATCCGGCGCGGTAGCGACGGCGCGCGCCGGCACGGGCACTGCCGGCGTACCGGGCGCAGGTGCGTCGGCGGGCGGCGCGAGCTGCTTCAGGGCGTCGTCGAAATCGGTGGCCGCGATGGACTTGACCGACCGCAGCAGCGCGGCCTGGTTGTCGTCGCCGGGCGGGATGTCGAGCCAGGGCGTGTCCTCGAAAACCGGCGCCAGGTCCTGGCTGATGAAGGCGGACCAGTTGCCGGTACCG
>JAKONS010000575.1 GCA_022701845.1 Burkholderiaceae bacterium | reverse complement strand
TCCGGCGGCCCGTCGGCGTATTCGTCGTCCTCGTCGTCGAGCGCGAAGGACCGCGGCGCCACCGCCCCCAGCCCGCTGGCGGCCACCGCGTCGAGGGCTTCGGTGCACGCCGCCTCCCACTCGCTCTGCACATCCAGCGGAATCGCCCGGTGCGACAGCAGCCACGCGCGCGGCTCGGTGCCGAAGGTGTGGAGGTCGAGCGCGGGGCGGGTGGTGAAGGGGCGCTGCGCGCCGACCGCGTGCAGCCGCGCCAAAAAGCGGCCGATCCACTCCAGCACCTCGTCGTCGTCGAGCTCGGGCGTGCGGCCGCCGCGTTTCGGGCTGACGCTGAAGCTGAAGCCGGCGTAGTGGTGCAGGGTGGCGCCGTGCAGCACCAGCGGCGCCACCGCGGGCACTTCGGCGGCGGTGAGCTCGGCCGAGAAAGCATGCTCCTCGGCGATCTGGGCATCGGTCCAGCGCTCGGGGCGGTAGAACTTGGCGACCACCTGCTGGCCGTCTTCCAGGCGGGCCTGGTAGACGCGGTTCTCGTAGGAAGACAGTGCCATCAGCTGGCCCTCGCCGTGCAGGCCGATCGAGGCCAGCGCGTCGAGCACCGTGTCGGGGCCGAGGGCGGCGTAGGGATGGGGGTGGTCGCTGGCGGCGATCGGCGCTTGGGGTTGGGGCATGCGCGGATTGTCGGCGCAGCAAGAAAAAAGGGCCCGGGGACCGTGCAGGTCCCCGGGCCCCGGGCGCGGTCAAGCCGGGCCGGTGCGGCGGATCGAAAAACGATCAGGCGGCGACGGTGGTCAGCGTGACTTCGATGTTGCCGCGGGTGGCGTTCGAGTACGGGCAGACCTGGTGCGCCTTCTCGACCAGCGACTCGGCCAGCGCCTTGTCGACGCCCGGCAGGTGGATGGTCAGCGCGGCCTGGATGCCGAAGCCGCCGGGGATCTGGCCGATGCCGACGCTGGCGTCGATCGACACGTCGGCCGGGAGCTTCACCTTCTCGCCGGTGGCGACATGCTTGAGCGCGCCCAGGAAGCAGGCGGAATAGCCGGCGGCGAACAGCTGCTCGGGGTTGGTGGCGCCGCCACCGCCGCCCAGTTCCTTCGGCGGGGCCAGCTTCACGTTCAGCAAGCCGTCGTCGCTGCGCGCCGCGCCGTCACGGCCGCCGGTGGAGGTGGCGTGGGCGGTGTAGAGAACCTTTTCGATCTTGGTGGTCATGGTGCTTCCTTCGGGATGGTGCCTCGGATGAGGCGGATTGGTTAACAAAAAAAACGGAGGGTGGAACCGGGGTGGGCGGGTCAGCCGATGCTGTCGCTCAGGTGCCGCCGCAGGGTGTTCAGGCGCTGGGTGAGGGCGCCGAGCTCGGGCACGGTGCAGCCAGTGCTGCCCAGCACGCAGGGCGGGATCGCCAGCGCCTTGCCGCGCAGCGCCCGGCCCTGCGGCGTGAGGCTCACCAGCACCCGGCGCTCGTCGTCGGTATCGCGTTCGCGGGTGACGAAGCCGGCGATCTGCAGGCGTTTCAGCAGCGGGGTCAGGGTGCCGGAGTCGAGGAACAGGCGCTCGCCGATGGCCGACACGGTGAGGCGATCGTTCTCCCACAGGATGAGCATCGCCAGGTACTGCGGGTAGGTGAGGCCGAGCGAGACCAGCAGCGGCTGGTAGACCTTGGTCATGGCCAGCGAGGCCGAATACAGCGCGAAGCAGACCTGCTGGTCGAGCTGCAGGAAATCGACCGCCGCGGTGTCGGGCGATGTCTGCGGCTGCTCGGCGGGAATGTTTGCGGTGACCATGGGCGCAATCATAGCGCGCAATTAGATTGCGTGCAACATGAAAATGAGCAGGCATCGGAAAAGCTCCGGAGAGGGCGGTGGGGCGCTGGTGCCGCCCGCCGCCGGTGTCAGGCCGCGTCGTCCGTCTCGCGCAACCAGCGCCAGAGGGTGGACCGGCTCACCCCCAGCGTGCGCGCCGCCACCTGCCGCCGGCCGCCGGCGGCCTCCAGCTCGGCGCGCGCCCGCGCCCGCAACGAGGCCTCGCCGGCGGCGCCGGCCGGCATCGGTGGCGAGGCCGAGGCCGGAACGCCGGCAGCCGGCCGCGCCGCGCCGACAGCCGCCTCCGCCGCGGCGCGGCCGGCTGCCGGCGTTCCGGCCTCAGGTCGTCGTAGACGATCTCCCCGGCCGCTTCGTACGGCAGCAGCGCCACCGCCATCCGCTCGGTGATGTTCTCCAGTTCGCGCACGTTGCCCGGCCAGTCGTAGGCCGCCATTTCCGGCAGCAGCGGGCGCAGCGCCTCGGCCGCGTCGAGCCGGCTGCCGTGGCGCGCCAGGCAGCGCGACAGCAGCACCTGCGCCAGCAGGGCGACGTCGCTGCGCCGCTCGCGCAGCGCCGGCAGGCCCAGGCGCAGGGTGTTGATGCGGTAGTAGAGGTCCTGCCGGAAGCGCCCCTCGTCGACCATCGACTTCAGCGGCTGGTGGGTGGCCACCACCACCCGCACATCGACCGGTATCGGCATGGTGGCGCCCAGGCGGGTGATCTCGCGCTCCTGCAGCACCCGCAGCAGGCGCGACTGCAGGGCCAGCGGCATGTCGCCGATCTCGTCGAGGAACACGGTGCCGGTGTGCGCCGTCTCGAACAGGCCGCGCTTGCCGCCGCGGCGCGATCCGGTGAAGGCGCCTTCCTCGTAGCCGAACAGCTCGCTCTCCAGCAGCGCGTCGGGAAAGGCGGCGCAGTTCATCGCCACGAACGGCCGGCCGGCGCGCCCGCTGTGGTTGTGGATCGCCTGCGCGAACAGCTCCTTGCCGACGCCGCTCTCGCCGGTGATCAGCACGGTGAGATCGGTGCGCGCGAAACGCTGGGCCGAGGCCACCGCGGCGCGCAATGCCGGGCTCTCGCCGACCAGCCCGGCGAAGCTGTGGCGCGCCGCGCTCTGGCGCCGGCGCTGCTGGATGCGCAGGCGGCTGTCGGCCTCGTGGATGGCGCCGGCGTCGTACAGGGTGAGCGCGGCGCCGGTGATCTCGCCCTGCTCGCGGATCGGGGTGCGGTGCACCACCCAGTCGCGGCCGGCGAAGCGCTGCACCCCGGCGCGCTCCTGCAGGCCCAGGCCCAGCGTCTGGCGCAGCGACAGCTGCGGCTCGATCGCCTCCAGCGGCTGGCCCAGCAGGTCGGCCTCGGCGCGCTCCAGCAGCAGCTCCATCGGCGGGTTGACCGCGATGATCCGGTGGCCGGCGTCCACCGCCACCACCGCCTCCTGCAGGTTGTGCAGCACGCTGTTCAGCCGCTCGTAGCGGCCGGCGTCGAGGCGGGCCACCCGGGCCAGGTCGATCGCGTCCTCGAAGCCCTTGCGGATGCTCGACAGCGAATACGCCAGCAGGCCGTGCAGCCCGGTCTGCTGCGCCAGCTCCACCACCAGGCTGGAGCCGACGATGACCTCGAAGCCGTCGTCGCGCAGCCGCTCGAACTGGCGCCGCGCGTCCTCCGGCGTGCGGTAGGCGTACTGGGCGATCTCGATGTTGAGCAGCGTCTTGACCGCATCCAGCTCGGGAATCGTCTGGCCGTACATCACCACCCCGACCCGGCTGGAGATGCGCCGCGCCTTGATCAGCGCCTGCAGGATGTCGAAGCCGCCGAGCTGGATGGTGGCCACCGGCACCTGCACCCCGGCGCGCAGGATGCTGGCGTTGGAGCCGGCGCTGACGAAGGCGTCCACCAGCCCGCGCCGCACCCGGTCCTGGGCGACGGCCACCGCGCCGTCGAAGGTGCCGTCGATCACCTCGATGTCGGCCCGGTCGGCGTATTCGGCCACCACCGGCATGGCGAA
>JAKONS010000533.1 GCA_022701845.1 Burkholderiaceae bacterium | reverse complement strand
TGAGCACGCCCGCGCCACCGTCCGCGCCGACCGCGTCGGCCGATCTCACCCGGCGCCTGGCGGTGCCGATCTGGCTGCTGGTGTTCATCACCCTGAGCGGCACGCTCGGCATGCACATGTTCGTGCCGGCGCTGCCGCTGGCCGCGCGCGAGCTCGGCACCGGCGCGGGCGAGATGCAGCTCACCATCAGCCTCTATATCGCCGGCCTGGGCGCGGGGCAACTGTTCTACGGGCCGCTGTCGGATGCCTACGGCCGGCGGCCGTTGCTGCTGAGCGGGCTGGCGCTCTACACCGCGGCCGGGCTGGTGGCGGCGCTGTCGAGCGGGGTGCATGCGCTGATCGCGGCGCGGCTGCTGCAGGCGCTGGGCGGCTGCGCCGGGCTGGTGCTGGGCCGGGCCATCGTGAGCGACACCGCGCATGCCGACGACGCGCTGCGCAAGCTGGCGCTGCTCAACCTGATGACGCTGCTCGGCCCGGGCCTGGCGCCGCTGGCGGGCGCCTTCATCGGCACCCATGCGGGCTGGCGCAGCATCTTCTTCCTGCTGGCCACGCTGGGCGCGCTGGCCTTCGTCTGCACCGCCCGGCTGCTGCCGGAAACCGCGCGGCCCAGCGGCCGGCTCAGCACCGGCAAATTGCTGCGCGACTACGGCACCCTGCTGCGCTCGCCGGTGTTCAGCGGCTTCGCCTTCGGCGGCGGCTGCTCGACCACCGCCTTCTACGCCTTCCTGGCGGCCGGGCCGTTCGTCTTCGCCGACCAGCTGCACCGGCCGACCACCGAGCTGGGCTTCTACCTGGCGCTGCTGGTGGTGGGCGTGTCGGTCGGCAATTTCAGCGCCGCGCGCCTGGCGCGGCGGTTCTCGGGCGACACGGTGCTGATGGGGGCCAACCTGCTCAGCCTGGCCAGTGCCGTCACGCTGCTGTCGGTGGCGGTGGCCGGCTACCTGTCGGTGGCGTCGGTGATGGGCGCGATGTTCCTGTTCATGGTCGGCGCCGGCGCCGTCGGCCCGATCGCCCTGGCCCGGGCCATCAGCGTCGATCCGCGCCTGACCGGCTCGGCCGCCGGGCTGTACGGCTTCGCGCAGATGTCGGTGGGCGCGCTGTGCACCGCGATGGTCAGCCTGGGCACCAACCCGGCGATCGCCAGCGGCGTGGTGCTGACGCTGATGGCGGTGGTGGCGCGGATCAACTTCACCATGGCTAATCGTCGATCGGCTCGGGCCGGCTGACCTTGCGCTGGCGCCGGGCCGACTGCGACAGCCCCCGAAACAGCGGCTCCAGCGACAGCACGCCCACCGCCAGCAGGGTGCTGAACACCGCGGTGGTCTCGCGGCCCAGGCCGGCGGCCATGCCGATGGCGGCAGTCAGCCAGATGCCGGCGGCGGTGGTCAGCCCCTTGACCTGGTGGCTGTCGGTGGCTTTCATGATGGTGCCGGCGCCCAGGAAGCCGACGCCCGCCACGATGCCCTGCACCACCCGGCTGATGTCGGTGGGCGCCACGCCGCTCTGCTGCGGAATCAGCACGAACAGCGCCGAGCCCATGGCGACCAGCATGTGGGTGCGGATGCCGGCCGACTTGCCGCTGCGCTCGCGCTCGTAGCCCAGGATGCCGCCCAGCAGCGCGGCGATCAGCAGCCGCAGGCCGATGCGGATCGCCTGGCCCAGGTCGGGCACGTCGGAGAACTCCTGCCGCAGCACCTCGGCCACCGCGTTCCAGTGGGAATCCATGCTCGTCTCGTCCTTTCGCCCTGCAGGCGCTGGAAATGCGAAACGGCCGCAGGTGCAGCCGTTTTCGGGTGGGTGCGGGCGGCGGAGGGGTCAGTGCGGCGCACCGGCCCGGCCCGCCGCGGGGCGCTGGAGTTTGCCATGCGGCACCGTCGCCAGCCGCTTGAACAGGCGCCGGCAGTAGCCCGAGATGGCCAGGCAGTTGTTGATCTCCTCGACCGGCAGCGGCCCCGACACCACCACCAGGTCGTTGGCCGCGGCCTGGTTGCCGGCGGCGCGCAGCCGGCGGCGGTGGCCCAGCGCCCAGTTGAGGATGCGCTGCGGCGTGCCGTGCTGGTGCAGCGCGCCGGTGCTCACGTCGAAGGCCAGCGCCACGTCGTCGGTCTTGAGCTTGAAACGGCGCTCGCCGGTGACCTGGCTCGGCGCGTCGCGCAGGTCGTACAGGTAGTAGCTGCCGGCCTTGAGCTCGTAGTGCAGATCCATCTCGAAAACTCCTCGGGCAGGATTGTCGGCCACCGCAGCGGCCGCGACCGGGCGACAAGCGGGGCGAACACGGGGGTTCTTTCGCTGGCCGGCGCATCGGCGTGCGGGCACGGCCAGCGCAAATGGTAGCCGCGCACCGCCGACCTGCCTACGCGCTCCTGCCGACGCGTGTCCTGTCGATGCGCTCCTGCCGGTGACTCAGCGGCCGCTGCGCCGCCGCATCGCCAGCGCGAACACCACTGCCACCACGGCGATACCCGTCGACAGCACGCCCAGCGAGGCCAGGCCGAAGTACTGGATGCCGAGGCCGCCCAGCACCGCGCCCAGGCCGGTGCCGGCGTTGGCCGCCGAGATGTTCATCGAGCCGGCGAAGGCCTGGGCGCTGGCGCCGGCCTGCATCACCCGCACCTGGCAGATCGGGAACAGGGCGGTGTAGGCCAGGCCCCAGGCCGCCAGGGCCAGCGCCAGCAGCACCGGGTTCGACGCGGCCGGCACCGCGGCCAGCATGCCGACGCTCAGCAGCAGCAGGAAGAACACGGTCGAGCCCAGCGGCGCGCGGTCGACCACCCGGCCGCCCAGCCAGTTGCCCACCATGCCGATGGCGCCGAAGCCCATCAGCCACCAGCCGACCGCCGCCGGTGCCACGCCGGCGATGCGCTCCAGCATGTCGGCCAGGTAGGTGTAGGCGGTGAACATGGCGGTGAAGGCCAGGGTCGACAGGGCGAC
>JAKONS010000525.1 GCA_022701845.1 Burkholderiaceae bacterium | reverse complement strand
TGCCTTCCTGGCGCCGCACCACCACCCGCACCGCGCCCTGGTCGGTGAATTTCACCGCGTTGCTCACCAGGTTCACCAGCACCTGGCGCAGCCGCATCGCGTCGCCGCGGAAATGGTCGCCCAGGCCATCGGCGTAGTCCAGCAGCAGGTCGACCTGCTTGGACTGCGCGCCGATGCGGAGGGAGTCGCTGACCTGGGTGGCCAGCTCGCGCAGGGAGAAGTCGCGCAGCTCCAGCTCCATCGCGCCTTTTTCCAGCTTGGCGGTGTCGAGGATGCCGTTGAGCAGCCCGAGCAGCGAGCCGGCCGAATGGCGCACCGTGTCGAGGTGGCGGCGCTGCACCGGGTTGAGCGGCGTGTCGAGCAGCAGCTCGGTGAAGCCGATCACCGCGTTCATCGGCGTGCGGATCTCGTGGCTCATGTTGGCCAGGAAGGCGGTGCGGGCGGCGGAGGCCTGCTCGGCGCGGTCCTTGGCCTCGCGCAGCGCCTCCTGCACCGCGCGCTGGGCGGTGACGTCGGTGGCGAACTTGACGATCTTCAGCAGCCGGCCGTCGGCCCCGGTGACCGGGTTGTAGGTGGCGTTCAGCCACACCCTGCAGCCGCTCTTGCCGAAGCGTTCGTATTCGCCCAGGTGGAATTCGCCGCGCTTCAGGGTCGCCCAGAAGTCGGCATAGGCGGGGCTGCGCACATAGGCCGGGTCGCAGAACAGCGCATGGCTCTGGCCCAGCACCTCGTCGCGGGTGTAGCCGCTGATGGCCAGGAAGTTCTCGTTGGCGCCGATGACCCGGCCTGCCACGTCGAACTCGATCACCGCCAGCGAATGGCCGATGGCGCGCACCGTGCCTTCGAATTCCGCCGCGCGCAGCTTCGATTCGGTGATGTCGATGATCACGCCGTCCATCCAGGGCGTGCTGCCGTCGACCGGCACGTCGATCTCGCAGTTGAGCGACACCCAGCGGTGGCTGCCGTCGGCATGCTGCATGCGGCATTCGGCGCGGAAGTCGTGCCGGCCGGGCAGGTTCACCATGCCGCCGGTGATGGCGCGCAGCCGGCCCAGGTCGTCCGGGTGGATCAGGCCGTGCAGGCTGCGCCCGCGCTGCAGGAACTCGGCCGCCTCGAAGCCGAGGATGGCGCGGATCTGCTCGCTCACGAAGACCGCGGTGCGCTTCGGGTTCATCGCCAGCCGGAAGAAGGCGCCCGGGATGTTGCGCACCAGCGCGCCGTTCTGGGCCTCGCGCTCGCGCAGGGCCCGCTCGGTTCGCTTCTGCTCGCCGATGTCGCTGAGAAAAGCCACGAACAGGCGGTCGCCCGCCGCGTCGACCGCGCCGATCGACACCCGCACCTCCTGCGGCCGGCCGTCCGGCCCGCGCAGCACGAGTTCGCGCACGATGCCCGAGCCCGCCGCGCTGCCGTCGGGCAGGGGGGCGCCGGCCAGATACGCGTCGAGCATCGGGTCGGGCTGCATCAGCAGCGAGGTGAAGCGCCGGCCCAGCACGTCCTGCGCCCGGTGGCCGGTGACGCACTCGGCCGAGCGGTTGAAGCGGTACATGTGGCCGCCGGCATCGAGCACGACGATGCCTTCGACCGTGCCCTCGATGACCGACTGCAGCCGCTGCTCGTTGTGGCGCAGGCGGTTGGCCAGCATGCGGTAGTGCAGCAGCCCCCAGACGCTGCCCACGGTGCCGATCACCAGCAGCGCCACCAGCGCCACTTCCAGCACCAGCTCGGTCTGCAGGACGGTGTTGACGAAGGTGGGGTCGGCCTGGCCGATGAACAGCGCCGCGCGCATGCCGACATAGTGGGTGCCGGTGATGGCCAGGCCCAGCACCACGCCGCCGACGATGGTGGCGCGCCCCTGCGACAGCCAGCGCAGCCGCGACAGGCCGCCCTGCACCTGCAGCGCCAGCACCGACAGGCCGACGCCGACGACCAGCGAGATGACGAACCACTGCGGGTCGTAGTGCAGCTCTGGCGCCAGGTGCATCGCCGACATGCCGCTGTAGTGCATGGCCGCGATGCCGACGCCGATCAGCGCACCGCTGACGCCGCGCTGCGCCCGGCTGGGCCGGGTGCGGGTGATCATCAGCACCGCCACGAAGGCGGCGGCCAGCCCGGGCAGCATCGACAGCAGGGTGGGCGCGGTGAGGTAGGTGACCGGCGCGCACAGCTGGAACGCCAGCATGCCGATGAAATGCATCGACCAGATGCCCGCGCCCAGCACGAAGGTGGCCGACACGATGGCCACCGTGCGCGACAGCCGGCCCTGGCTCGCCTGGGTGACCCCGGCGATCTGCAGCGCGGCGATCGCCGCCAGCACCGCCATGGCCAGCGACAGCGCCACGATCCAGGGGGTGTACTGGCCGATCAGCAGCGCACTGGGGGCGACGTCGGCGGCGGGAAGAAAGGGTAGGAAAGACAACATGGTCGTGCGGGCATGCGCCGGGGAGATGCCATCGCCTGAAACGCCAGGCGTTGCTGCATTCCAATACGCCGCGCGCGAAAAAGTGGATGCGGTGAAACCCCTGCGGCGCTCCGCAGATTTCCTATCGGCCCGTTAGGAGCCGCCGCCGACCGTTCCGCGCCCGCGTGTCGCGGTGCCTCCCACGGTTTATCGACCGTCGCGCCAGTTTCTGTAGCCCCGTGCGCGCAATTCGCAGGCCGGGCAGTTGCCGCAGCCGTAGCCCCAGTCGTGGCGGTGGGTGCGGTCGCCCAGGTAGCAGGTGTGGGTGTGCTCCACGATCAGGTCGACCAGCGCCTGCCCGCCGTCCGGCCGGCCGCTGGCCTGCCCGAGCGACGCGGCCAGCGCCCAGGTGGCGGCCTTGTCGATCCACATCAGGGGCGTGTCGACCAGGAAGCGCCGGTCCATGCCGAGCGACAGGGCGAGCTGCAGCGCCTTCATCGTGTCGTCGCGGCAGTCGGGATAGCCGGAGAAATCGGTCTCGCACACGCCGGTCACCAGCACCTCCAGCCCGCGCCGGTAGGCCAGCGCCGCGGCCAGCGTCATGAACAGGAGGTTGCGGCCCGGCACGAAACTGTTGGGCAGGCCCGACTGCTCCATGGCGAACGCGGTGTCGCGGGTGAGCGAGGTATCGCTCACCTGGCCCAGCACCGCCAGGTCGAGCAGATGGTCGTCGCCGAGCTTGTGCGCCCAGGCCGGAAAGCGTGCGCGAATCTGCGCCAGCACCTCGACGCGGGCGTCGAGTTCGATGCGGTGGCGCTGGCCGTAGTCGAAGCCCACCGTCTCGACCCGCTCGAAGCGGGCCAGGGCCGACGCCAGGCAGGTGGTGGAGTCCTGGCCGCCGGAGAACAGGACGAGGGCCGTCTTATGCATGGATCACAGAAATCTATCGAGGATTTTTCGGGAGGGTTTGTCGAGCGCCGTCCGGTCGCGGATGAGGAAATGCAGGCCCGAACCGCTGGCCACCAGCAGTCCGTTGGCCGGCAGCCGGCGCAGGTCGTCCTCGGTGCGCAGCAACAGGTCGGTCGGGCCGCGGTCGGTCTCGACCCGCCAGGTGCTGGGCGTGGAAAACGTGGAAACCTCGACGATGCGGCTGATCTCCGGGATCAGCTCCCGCGCATCCAGCGCCTCCCGCACCAGCGTGCGCGAGGCCTCGTCGAGGTCTTCCAGCCGTGGAATCCACTGGCGCTCGTGGCCGTCCGAGCCGACCAGCGACACGCCTTCGTCCGGCGCTGCCAGCGGAAAGGCGCGCACCGGGGTCACCGGTTCCTCGGTCATGCGGATGTCGG